>JBBRKU010000001.1:0-27182 GCA_038231735.1 Actinomycetales bacterium
AGCGGGCATTTCAGGAATGGCTGCCACGGTGGGACCAAGCCCGCGGGCTGGCGCGGAGCCGGGAGCTACCGGGCCGAGCGGAGCTGAGCGGTCAGGGGGCACTCGAAGGGGTCGCGCTGGCCCAGGCCTACGCGGTTCAGGTAGCGCATGACGATCATGTAGGAGTGGCCCAACGTGGTCTCCGTGTAAGCGATATTCCGCTCGGCGCAGTAGTCGCGCACCATCGGCTGCACCAGCTTCAGGTTCTTCGAGGACATGGTCGGGAACAGGTGGTGTTCGATCTGGTAGTTCAGTCCGCCCATGCCGGCATCAACCCACCAGCCGCCCTTGATGTTGCGGCTCATCAGCGTCTGGCGGCGCATGAAGTCGATCTTGACATCCTTGGGCACCAGCGGCATGCCCTTGTGGTTCGGGGCGAACGCACCACCCATGTAGACACCCAAGGTGATGATCTGGACGGCCACGAAGGCCAGCCCGATCCAGGGTCCCATCACCAGGATGGCTGCCACCGGGACACCAATCAGGCGTACCGCCAGGAGGCCGATCTCGGCACCGCGGGAGGGAACGATTTCGTTGCGGTTGAAAACGCGGCGGATCGCCGAAATATGCAGATCCAGCGCCACCAGCGTGAGCAGCGGGAAGAAGAAGTAGCCCTGGTGCCCGGCAAACCACTTGGCGAACCCGGTACGGGTCTGTGCGTCCTCCGGCGTGAAGACTACGGCGCCGGCGGCGATATCGTCATCCTTGCCTACCTTGTTCGGGTTGGCGTGGTGCCTGCCGTGCTTGTTCATCCACCAGCCATAGCTCAGTCCGACGAAGAGGTTGCCGGTGATCCGGGCCGCCCACTCGTTCTTCTTGGCGGAGGCGAAGATCTGGCGATGCGCGGCGTCGTGGGACAGGAAGCCCACCTGGGTGCACAGGAATCCGAGGAGGACTGCGGTCAGCATCTGCCACCAGCTCTGACCCAGCATCACGAACATCACGCCGATCGCGACAAAGCCAAGTCCAAGCCGGATCATCCGGCCGACGTACCACGCGATGTCCCGCTTCATCAGACCCGCGTCGCGGACCTGCTGGGCCAGAGCGATGAAGTCCGTAACGTGGCGGTCCCGTTGCGGGCGCTCCGGCCCGCCGGCCGGCCTGGTAAGTGTGGCTGTTGACATGTGATAACCCTTCAAAAAGAAAATTCCCCGATCCTCTTCCACACTACGCAGCGGGCCCTGACGGCACATCACACGTGGGAGCCGTCTTGCCCCCCTACCGGGGTAGGGGGTGGCTGTGACGGACCGTCAATGACCGCCATTTCCGGCCGAAACGGAGTCGTATTTCCTCCGAGGAGGCGGTTCTGGGCGTGCGACTGTGCCGGGAGTTGCATTCCGCAACGGATGCTGTGGCCAGAGATGCGATAGAGGTTGACGGGACCGGTTTCCGGCCGTTCCCACGGTCCATCTGTTGCGGAGTGCAAAAATGTTCCGACTGAACCCTGAGCGCGGCCGGTCAGAACGCGCGGCTCGTTAGAGCGCGCAGCTGATAAGCAGCGGCTCCGGCTCCAGCACGATGCCGAAGACGTCCTTGACACCGTCACGCACCTGCCGGGCTATGGCCAGCACATCCTGCGCCGAGGCCGCACCCCGGTTTGAAATTGCCAGCGTGTGTTTGGTGGAAAGGGACGCACGGGCACCGGAGACGCTGCCGACTTCCAGCCCGAAACCCTTAGTGAAGCCCGCCCGGTCGATCAGCCACGCGGCGCTCAGCTTGACCAGGCCATCTTCGCCGGCGGGGAAACGGGGCGCGCTCTCCGGCAGTGAGGCGGCCACGGTCCGGGGCACGATCGGGTTGGTGAAGAATGAGCCGGTCGAGTAGGTGTCCCGATCCGCGGAATCCAGGACCATGCCCTTGGAGGCGCGCAGGGCGAGCACCTCGCGCCTGACATCCAGGGAATACGCGCGCTGACCAACCTCCACGCCAAGCACGCGGGCCAGTTCGGCGTACTTTATGGGCCCGCTCATCCGGCCCAGCGCCAGCTGGAACCCGACCGTCAGGACCACATACCGCGGCGAGCCGGCCGTCGTCGTCCGCTTCAGGATGGAATCGCGATAGCTGAACCTCAGCTCCGAGTTCGTGAAGGTCTGGACGGCGTTGCGCTGGCGGTCCCACACCCGGATCGAGGCGATGGACTGCGACACGTCCGCGCCGTAAGCCCCCACGTTTTGCACCGGGGTGGCCCCCGTCAGTCCCGGAATTCCGGACAGCGCCTCCAGCCCGCTCCACGCGTTCAGCACGGAGGTGTGGACCAGCTGGTCCCAATTGTGCCCGGCCTGCACGACGACGGACGCCCCGCCGCAGCTGTCCTGGGAGTCCACTGCATACCCGGTGCTGGCGATCCGCAGCACCGTTCCCGGGTAGCCGGCATCCGCGATCACCAGGTTGGATCCGCCGCCGATGATCAGCAGCTGCTCGCCCGCCTGGTCCGCCCTCCGGACGGCGTCGATGATCTCCGCCTCGGTGGTCGCCTCGATGAATCTGCCGGCCGGGCCGCCTACGCCAAGGGTGGTCAGGGAGCTCAGGAGGGTCTGCTCAGTCACCTCTCCAGACTATCTGCTGGACGGTCCCGGGCAGATCCAAAGCGGATTCAAGGCGCATCAGGGGGCGATCACGGGCGGCTCCAGTGCCCGGTCCGGGACGGATCAGGCCAACTCAAGCGGGCTCAAGCGGGCTTGCGGGTGTACGGGGCAAGGAAGAAACTCAGCACCAGCAGGACCAGCACTGCCAGCAGTGAATGAAGGATGCCGACGCGCTCGGCGAGCAGCCCCAGCAGCGGCGGTCCGCAAAGGAACGCGCCATAGCCGATGGTGGAGACCACTGAGACACGGGCGGCCGCGCGGGCGGGATCATCCGCAGCGGCGGACATGCCGACCGGGAAGCCCAGCGATGCGCCCAGACCCCAGATGACCAAGGCTGCCATCGCCATCCACGGGACGGGAGCGAACACGAACAGCGCCAGCCCCGCCACGGCCAGGGCCGCGCAGACCCGGAGCACGGGTACCCGGCCCCAGCGGTCCAGCACGACGGTCCCGCCGAATCGGCCCAGCGTCATGGCGGTGACGAACAGCCCGTAACCCAGTGCACCGACGGCGTTGGAGGCACCGTAGCCGTCGGCCAGCGCCAGAGCCACCCAGTCCCCCGCGGAGCCCTCGGCCAGTGTCAATCCCAGCACCAGCAGGCCGATCAGCAGTGTCCTCGGCTCGCGCCAGGCCGCGGCCACCAGTTGTTTACCGCTCGGTGGCCTGTCCGCCGGCGGGGGGCTGTCCGCCGGCGGGGGGCTGTCCGCCGGTTCCGGAACGTCGGCGGCCCCGGCATCCTTGGGCCGGGGGCGGGCGATGGGGATCGGGCCCGTCGCCGGATCCACGTTGAGGTCGACGTACCCCGGATCCGCAGCCACGGCCGGCGGGCCCGCGGGGACTGTGGATTTATCAGGTATATCCGCGCGGAAGAACCTCGCGGCTATCCACACAGACACCACAACGACGACGGCGGTGGCCAGGAAATGCCACATCACCGGCAGCTGCGCCCCGGCCGCCAGTGAACCAAGAGCTGCACCGGCCACGGTACCGGCACTGAAAGAACCATGCAGGCGCGGCATTATGTGGCGCTTGACGGCACGTTCCACCGCGGCGCCCTCGACGTTGGAGGCGGTATTCCAGCTTGCCGTGCCCAGACCGATGACGGCCAGCCCTGCCCCGACCGCCGTCGTACTGCCCAGAACGGTGGCCCCGAAACCAGCCACCACCATGCCAGTGCCCAGCAGTGCGCTGCCAGCCTTGATGGTCCGGCGCGAGCCAAGCCGGAGCACCACCAGCCCGGAGGCGCTGACGGAGGCAAAGGAACCGACCGTCATGCACAGCAACAACAGCCCGACGGCGGCCGGCGTCAGCCGCAGATCGTCCCGGATGGCCGGGATGCGGACCACCCAGGTGGCGAAGGCCAGCCCGGAGGCGGCATAGGCCGTGACGACGGCGTTACGCCATTGAAGTACCTCGCTCACACCAGGCGGACAACGGCCTGCGCCTTGACGAGGACCTTCTGCCCGCCGGAAGTGACGGTGAGGTCAATCCGCGCCGTGGACTTCTCCGCATCAATGGCCCCTACCACGCCGGTAACGTCAATCACGGCACCAGCCGCGCCATCCGCGTCCTGCACCGGCACCGGTTTGGTGAAACGCGTCTGATAGTCGACGACGGACGCCGGGTCGCCTGCCCAGTCCGTCACCAACTGCACGGCGGAGCCCATGGTGAACATGCCGTGCGCGATCACTCCCGGCAGTCCGACTTCCCGGGCAAACCGGTCGTTCCAGTGAATCGGGTTAAAGTCACCGGAGGCACCCGCGTATCTCACCAGGTCCTGCCGGGAGACCTCGATGCAGCGTGTTCCGATCTGCTGGCCGACTGTCAGCTCCGAGATGGAGATGCCCACTACTGCCCCTCTCCGCGGACCAGGATCGCCGACGTCGTGGTCGCCACCGGCTGCCCGTCCACCGTCGAAATTTCGGCCCGGGTGGTAATCATGGCCCCGCCACCCATTCCGCGGACGGAGTCCACATTCAATTGGGCCACCAGCCGGTCGCCGGCGACTATGGGGCGGTGGTGCGTGAAGCGCTGCTCCGCATGCACCACCCGCGAAAAATCGATGCCGGCGCTCCGGTCCTCGATCAGCTGCGCATCGGCACGCTGGGCCACGATGATGGCGAACGTTGGCGGAGCCACCAGATCGGCATGGCCGAGCGCCCGGGCGGCGTCGACGTCGAAGTGCGCCGGATGGGTGGCCTTCACGGCGCGGGCGAACTCTCGGATCATTTCACGACCGACGTCATAGACAGCGCCAGCCTGGTAGCTGCGGCCCTGCAGGTCCGGATTAATACTCATGGTCCAACCCTATAGCCCGCGTGGGACGGGTAAAGGCGTGCTGGACGGGTACAGGCAGGCTATTGGTCCCGGAGGCGCTTCCGCACGGCCCTGCCCCGCACCACGAGGCCGGCCATATGCAGGACCAGGCCCACCCCGATGAACGGCAGCCCGGTCAGCATCATGGGCCGGTTCTGTGTATTGGCGCCGGTTACTGTCAGGACAAGCCCAACGGCGATCAGTCCCATGGCACTCAAAACGAGCGCCCTGTACAGCGGGCCGGAACTTACCCATAATTCGTTCAACACGGGCCCAAGTCTACCGGTGGCGAGGGCACGGGCGGTCGCGATGGGGGAGTTATCCGGTTCATACCGCAGTCTGACGACCGCGAGGTCTCCGGGGTCTACGCTCATTCCATGAAACGCCTCATCCCCTGGCTGGTCAGCCTGGTTGTTGTCAGCCTCCTCTTTGGCAGCGTCTATGTTTCGCTGCAGCAGATCGGCCGGATGTCCGACGAGGACGTCCCCGCAGCGCTGGCGCTGACGCAGCTCAATGCCCCGAACCCGCAGGTTTTGGCGTCCGAAAATCCGGTGGATCTGGCGAAGGGACCGGGCACCTTCGTCAACGTCTACCGGAGCGACGGGACGCCGGTTGCCGGATCCGGGACCCTCTCCGGCAGCGTCCCGAGGCTGCCGCAGGGAGTCATAGAAAACACGGTACGGACCGGCCAGGACCGAGTGAGCTGGCAACCGCAGGCCGGCATCCGCTACGCCATCGTGGCCCGCGCCGCAGCCGGCACCGTGGTGGTGGCAGGCCAAAACCTGCAGCCGTCCGAGACGCGGGACAATCATGTGCTGCTGTTCCTGGGCCTCGGCTGGCTGGGCTCGGTGCTGGTCATCGGGGCCGGATATGCCCTGACCGTGCGCCGGTCGGACTGGATGCCGACCTGACGTGTAGAGCCAGTCTTCCTGGGACGGCAGGCTGGACCAACGGCGGGATCAGTGCGCGGGCTGCACACCGAAGGCGACAGCGAGCTTCATGATCTTCTGCGCGCGGCCCAGCCGGGGCAGGTCGGAGCCGTCGCGGATCACACCGCCGCGGGCGTCGAAATCCGCCATGAAGTCCGTGGCCCAGGCAACGTCGGTCGGGGTCGGGCTGATGACCTCGTTGATAATGGTCGTCTGGTCCGTTGCCAGGCAGAGCTTTCCGGTCATCCCCATCGAGACCGTGATGGCCGACTGCTCGCGCAGGATCGGGTGGTTGGTGCCCACCGTGGGGCCATCGATCGGGCCCGGCAGGTTGCCGACCCGGCTGGCCACCACCAGTTTGGCGCGCGGGTAGGCCATCGCCTCGCGGTCCGCGCTCATGCCGGTGTCGCGGCGGAAGTCGCCGGAGCCGAAGGCCAGCCGGAAGGCGCCCTCCGCCCGGGCGATGTTGTTGGCCTCTTCGATGCCGACGGCGGATTCCACCAGCGCCAGCACCCGGGTCTTGCCGTCGAGGCGGTGGAAGGTCTCCTTGACCTGCTCCGCGTTCTCCGTCTTGGCCAGCATCACGCCCAGCAGTCCCGGGTTGTTGCGAAGCGCGGCCACGTCATCGGCCCAGAAATCCGAATAGACGTCATTGATGCGCACCCAGGCCTTGCCGCCGTTGCTCAGCCACTTGATGACGTCCACCCGGGCCGAGGCCTTGTTGACGGGATCGACGGCGTCCTCGATGTCCAGCACGATGGCGTCCGCGCGGGAGTTTGCGGCGTCGTCGAAACTTTCCGGCCGGGTGGCGGGAACCAGCAGCCAGGACCTGGCAATGTCGGCCGGAATATTGCGGGCGCGGGAGGTCTGGAGAGGGGCAGCGACATCGGCGGCTGAATGAGACATATACCTACCGTATATCCGCGCCGCGCCCGGAGCGATCTGTGACCTCAAACCGGCGGCGACCAATACGAACAAAACTCCAACCAGAACAGAAATGAACTGACCAGAACAGCAGAGCACGGCACAGCACAAAACGCGGACTCTGGGAATTGTCTGGGAATTCAGCGGCGGCCAGGTGAACACCATATGTAGCGCCCCCGAACTGTGCCGGAACTGTCGCAGAAACCGCCGGTACGAGCCCCGTCGCCCCGCCGAAGCCCAGCAGAATCGGTCAGGGGGAATCAGTCAGTGCGGAATCGAAGGAACACCTCAGACGGCTCACAGCCGGAAGGACCTATCCCATGAAATCAATTCGCAAGAGCGGCGCCACCGCTGCACTCCTGAGCGCCGTGCTCCTGGCAGGGACGGCCGCCACGCCCGCCTTGGCAGACGACGGAGCCAACGGCGCGAGTGACGGTCAGCAGGGCCAGCACGGTCAGAACGACGGCGGCCGCGGCGACGCCAAACACGTGCTGCTGCTCTCAGTCGACGGGCTGCACCAGAAGGACCTCGACTGGTATGTCAAAGCCCATCCGCAGTCCGCGCTGGCCTCGCTGGTGGACCACGGAACCAGTTACAGCAACGCGCAGACCCCGGTGCCCTCCGATTCGTTTCCCGGAATCGTCGGACAACTGACCGGCGGAAATCCGGGCACCACGGGTGTCTACTACGACGATACGTACAACCGCGCGCTGCTGCCCGCCGGCACCACGGACTGCAAGAACACCGCCCCCGGCGCCGAGGTCGCCTTCACGGAGGCGGCGGATAAGAACCCGTTGGCGCTGGACGCTGGCGCCGGGCTGGCAGGATTGCCCGCCGGCATCCTCTCCATGACCGGCCACCCGGACAAGCTGCTGAACCCGGCCGCGCTGCCGGTCGATCCCGCCAGCTGCAAGCCGGTCTACCCGCACCAGTACCTCACGGTGAACACGGTCTTTGAGGTGGCCAAGAGCGCCGGCCTGAGGACGGCCTGGTCGGACAAGCACCCCGCCTACGAGATCCTGAACGGGCCGTCCGGCAAGGGCGTGGATGACCTGTTCACGCCGGAAATCAACAGCACGGCCGGCGCGCCGTTTGGCGGCGACTGGAGCCAGGACAATGCGGCCACGCAACAGTACGACGGCTACAAGGTGCAGGCGGTCCTGAACGAGATCAACGGGAAGGACCACTCGGGAGCCACGGCCGAGGCAGTGCCGGCTATCTACGGAATGAACTTCCAGAGCGTTTCCACAGCCCAGAAGCTTCCCGCCTCAGACGGCATGACGGGCGGATATCTGGCCGGCGGCACCGTTCCCGGGCCGCTGCTGAGCAAGGCGCTGGACTACGTCAACACCTCGGTGGCCAAGTTCCAGTCCCAGCTCAAGGCCGATGGCCATGGCCGCGACACCACCATCATCCTCTCCGCGAAGCATGGCCAGTCCCCGATGGACCCGGCTGCGCTGACACGGGTGCCGGACAGCGCCATCATTGACGGCCTTAACGCGGCCTGGACGAAGGCCCACCCGGGAAGCGCCAACCTGGTGGCCTTCTCCACGGACGATGACATCATGCAGCTGTGGCTCTCCGACCACTCGCAGCCGGCGGCAGCGTTCGCCAAGGACTACCTGGCCGGGCACTCCGCCACGGGCAACGGCGTCTCCGGGACGTCCAAGGACGCCGCGTCGTCGGGCCTGTCGAAGATCTACGCGGGCTCGGCGGTGGCCAGCTACTTCGGAACGCCCGCCGGAGATGCCCGGTACCCGGATATCCTCGGCATCGCCCAGACCGGCGTCGTCTTCACCCGCGGCACGTCAAAGATCGCCGAGCATGGCGGCGCCAGCGCGGACGACCGCAACGTTCCCCTGGTGGTTTCCGGCAAACAGGGTGCCAGCAACCAGCGGGGGAAGACGGTTACAGGCACGGTGCAGACCACCCAGATTGCCCCGACCATCCTGGACCTGCTGGGGCTGGACCCGAACAAGCTGCAGGCCGTCCGGATCGAGGGAACCAAGGTGCTGCCCGGCCGCTGAGGCCCTCCGGCAACGGTTCTTGGGCAACATGGCAGGACCCCCACAGCCTGGTCGGCTGCGGGGGTCCTGCCAGTTATTTCGGACGCAGTTATGCCGGACGCAGTTCCGGCGGACGTGCCAGACTCAGGCGAGCCAGGCGGTGGTGTCCGCGGGGAGCTTCCCGTCCGCCAGCGCTCCGCTGGCGACGACGACGGTCCCATCCGGCAGCGCCACCGGCTCGGTGCCGAAGTTGGTCACCGACTGCCAGCCGCCCGGGCGCACGAAGTGCAGCACGTCCGGCGCCGACTGAACCCATTTGAGCTCCTCGGAGGTCTGCAGCCGGCGCCGCAGTTCCAGGGCCCGGCGGTACAGCGCCAACGTGGAGTCCTGGTCGCCGTCCTGTGCCTGGACCGAGAAGGAGCCAAACCACTGCGGCTGCGGCAGGTGCGTCCCGGCGTCGCCGAAGCCGAAGGACTCCCCGTCCACCGTCCACGGCAACGGCACACGGCAGCCGTCACGGCCCTTTTCCACGCCGAAATTGCGGAAGAAGCTTGGGTCCTGGCGGTCCGCGTCCGGGATGTCCGCGACCTCCGGCAGACCCAGTTCCTCGCCCTGGTAGAGGTAGGCGGAGCCGGGCAGGGCCAGCATCAGCAGCGTGGCCGCCCGGGCCCGCCGCGTGCCAAGCTCCACGTCAAGCTCCGGTGACGTCCCACCGGACAGAAGCCACGCCTTGCCGTCCTGGCCGCGGCCATCCCGGCCACCGCCCTTGGGCAGGCCGTAGCGCGTAGCGTGACGGACGACGTCGTGGTTGGAAAGGACCCAGGTGGAGGAGGCGCCGGAATCCGTGGCTTGGCCCAGGTTCTTGGCGATGATGCCGCGGAACTGCTCCGCGTCGAAGTCCGCCAGCAGCAGGTCGAAGTTGAATGCCTGGCCCAGGCCTTCCGGGCTGGCATAGCGGGCGCGCCGGGACGCGTGGACCCAGGCCTCCGCCACAGCGGTGCGCGGCGGGATGTACTCGTTAAAGAGCGCCCGCCACTCGGCGTAGATCTCATGGACCTCGTCCCGGTCCCAGAACGGGTGGGAACCGTCCAGCAGCTCACCCTCGCTGCCCAGCTCGGCCTGGGTGGGCAGCGGGTGCGTCATGTCCTTGGTCAGCGCGTGCGCCACATCGACGCGGAAGCCGTCCACGCCGCGATCGGACCAGAAGCGCAGCGTCTTCAGGAAGTCGTCGCGGACCTCCCGGTTGTCCCAGTTCAGGTCCGGCTGCTCCGGGGCGAAGAGGTGCAGGTACCACTGGCCCGGACTACCGTCCGGGTCGGTGGTCCGTTCCCAGGCGCTGCCGCCGAAGACTGACTCCCAGTCCGAGGGCGGCGCCGAGCCATCTGGACCCTGGCCGTCGCGGAAGATGTAACGGTTCCGGACCGGGGAGCCCTTCGGCGCTGCCAGCGCCTCCTGGAACCACTCGTGCCGGTTGGAGGAATGGTTGGGAACGATGTCCGCGATCAGCTTGATGCCGGCCTGGTGCAGCGCGGCGGCCATGGCATCGAAATCCTCCAGCGTGCCCAGTTTGGGGTCCACGTTGCGGTAGTCATCGACATCGTAGCCGCCGTCCGCCAGCGCCGAGGGGTAGAACGGGCTCAGCCAGACGGCGTCGATGCCCAGCGAGGTGAGGTACGGCACCTTGGCCGTGATGCCCCGGATGTCGCCCAGTCCATCGCCGTTGGAGTCGGAGAAACTGCGCGGGTAGATCTGGTAGACGGCCGCTTGGCGCCACCAGTTCGGATCAGCCATGTGGTCGGCCGGAGAAAGGTTAGCCATCGTCGCATTGGAGGACACAGGGATTTCCTTCGTTGGTTCGGGGGCGTGCCGCGGCAGGGACACTCTGCCCTCCGCGAGCGGATGATGAAACACGTTTCGGATAGAATCTAAATTTACTACCTAATACGGTTGTGTGTCGAGCGCACGGAGCCGGGTAGAGGGTTTGAGTGGACAGTTTGAATGGACAGAGGAGTCAGGAGCCAATGACGGAGATTACGGGCGCTACCCCGCAGACGCTCCGCCGGCTCAACGCGGGGACCATGCTGGAGGTGATGCGCTCCTCCGGGGCCGTCACCGGCACGGAGCTGATGCAGGCCACCGGACTGAGCCGGGCCACCGTCATGGCCATCTGCGATGATCTGATCCGGCAGGGCTGGGTCCAGGAGCTGGAAAACCAGCGGGACTTCGGCGGCTACCGGAAGGGCCGGCCCGCGCGGCGCTTCGAGCTCAACGGCCGGGCCGGCTACGTCCTGGGCATCGACATCGGCGCCGGAAAGACGGTCGTCCTGCTGGCTGACCTCCGCGGCGATACCGTGGCCCGTGCCAGCCTGCCCTTCCGCAGCGCCGACATCAGACCCCAGGAGCGTGTCGACGTGGTCGACCGGGCCGCGATGGCAACGCTGAAGGCCGCCGGGACGGTTCCGGGCAAGGTCCTCGCCGCCAGCGCGGGCCTGGCCGCGCCGATCGACCGGGACGGGAACGTCGTCGTCGCGCAGGCTTTCTGGGGGATGTTCGACGTCGGCCTGCGCGCCGCGCTGCTCGAGCGTCACGGCTGGCCCGTACTGCTGGAGAACGACGCGAACCTGGCCGCGCTGGGCGAGCGGTGGCGCGGGGCAGCGCAGGGCGTGGACGATCTGGCCGTCCTGCTGGCCAGCGAGCGCTTCGGCGCCGGCCTGCTGGAATCCGGCCGGCTGCTGCACGGCAGCCGCGGGAGCGCCGGCGAGATGGCGTACCTGGACATGCTGCTCGGGGTGGGCAGTCCGGAGGGAATTGCACGCCTGGCGCGGCAGTGGGGGGTGGAGGCACTGGCGGGTCCCGCGGAGACCGCGCTGCGGGAACTGGCCGGCGGGTCCGCGGCCGCGGTGAATGCGGAAATGGTCTTCGACGCGGCCGCGGACGGTGACAAGGTGGCGCTCGACATCCTTGACCGCCTCTCGGAGCGGATGGCCCGGGTGATTGCCTCCCTGGGCACCCTGTTCAACCCGGAACTGGTGGTCATCGGCGGCGCGGTCTCCGCCTCCTCGGGCGTGCTGCTGGAAAGCACCACGGCCCTGCTCCCGCGGTTTACCGCCACCCCACCGCGCATCGCCGTTTCCACGCTGGGCGACGAGATCGTCTCGATCGGTGCCGTGCGGCACGCCCTGGACTACGTGGAGAAGCGGGCACTGGAGATGGACCTGTCGGGCTGAACCGACGGAATCCCGCACGCCAACCTAGCCGAGGGCGTCGAGTGCCTTTTGAATCGGGGTGTTGCCGTCGGTGAACTCAATGGTCCTGCAGGCCGTGCCCGGGCGAGCCAGGACCGCAGCCGCCACGGCGGCAACGTTGGCCCGGGAGGTCTGCCGCGAGGCGCCGGCGTCCGGGCCGACGGTGATCCGGCCCGTCGCGTCGTCCTCGGTCAGCGCTCCGGGACCCAGCACCGTCCACAGCAGATCGGTGCCGCGCAGGTAGTCGTCCGCCGCGGCCTTGGCCTCCGCATAGGCAAAGAAGCCGTTGTCCTCCGCTACCCCATGATCCCTGCGGGCGCCAAGGTAGGACACCATGACATACCTCTCCACGCCGGCCTGCCGGGCCGCGTCCATGGAGCGGATCGCGGCGTCACGGTCCAGGGCATAGGTCCGTTCCGGGCTGCCACCACCGGCCCCGGCGGACCACACCACGGCGTCGTGGCCAGTGAACAGTGCGGCGAGCTGGTCAACACTTGCTCCCTGCACGTCCAGGACGGTTGGCGTCGCGCCCGTGGAGCTAACGTCGTCGGACTGGTCCGGATTGCGGATCACCGACGTGACGTCCTCCCCTGCCCTCGCCAGCCGGCGGGCGAGCTGGAGGGCTACCTTTCCGTGCCCCCCGATGAGTACGATGCGTGACATGGCTGCTCCTTCTTTAGGCCAGAAAGTGACCGCTTGCCCTCATAACCTTGATGTATCAGGCACCGAACCACAACCCGAGTGAGGAACTGAAATGGACTGGAAGATCGAACTTGTGGCCATCCCCGTGACGGACGTCGACCGGGCGAAGGCCTTCTATTTGGACCAGGTCGGCTTCAACGCGGACCACGACCACCAGGTCACTGAAAATCTGCGTTTTGTGCAGCTCACCCCGCCCGGCTCGGCCTGCTCAGTTGTCCTGGGCACGGGCATCACCGAGATGGCGCCCGGGTCGCAGAAGGGCGTGCAGATGGTCATCCCCGATGCCGACGAGGCCCGCCGGCACTTGCTCGATCACGGGGTCCAGTCCAGCGACGTGGACGACCAGCCGTGGGGCCGGTTTGTCTACTTCGCCGACCCGGACGGCAACACCTGGTCTCTGCAGCAGATGCCGATTCGGCCGTAGCGTGAAAGAGTTGTCCGCATTTTTTACACGTTGACCTCACATGTAAAAAATTATGCGAGGTTTATCCCCAGGTCTCGGCCGCGCTGTGGCTTAAAACAGAAGCAGGCCGGAAGCACATGTGCTTCCGGCCTGCAATTTCTGTAGCGGTGGGGAGGCTCGATCTCCCGACCTCACGATTATGAGTCGTGCGCTCTAACCAACTGAGCTACACCGCCATAAAAATGAGTGTAGCCCGCTTCCGGCCGGTCAAAACCGCCTTGACTCGGGCCCTCCCATTGAGAGCCCCCCACCGGAATCGATCCGGTGACCTCGTTCTTACCAAGAACGCGCTCTACCACTGAGCTAGGGGGGCAACGAGAGAATACTTTACCAGTGGATTTCGCTGCAGTGAAATCGGCCCGACAGCGGACCCCTCCGGAGGCGCTTCAGCAGGTCAAACATCTGGTTAAACAGCCAGGCCCCGGAACCCTTTCGGGTCCGGGGCCTGGCGTCTGTCAGCTTTTACCACTTTCCCTTGCGGTTGAAGTCGCTGGCACCCGCGGTGTTGCCGTGGCGGGGCTTGCGGTCGCCGCCGCCGTGTCCGGCATGGCCCTGCTCGGGGGCGCGGTCGTAGCTGCGCTCACCTTCGCGCTTGGCGCCACCCTGGTAGCCGCCGCGGTCGCCGTCGAACTTCTTCTTGAAGCCGCCCTGGCCGCGGTCATTGCGCTCGTAGCCGGCGCCTGCGGGACGGCCCTTGTAGCCGCCGCCGCCGGTGCTGGCCGGCCGGCGGCCGTTGTCCAGCTCGAGGTGGATCAGCTCGCCGCCGATGCGGGTCCGGGACAGGGCGCGCAGCTGGTCGCCGCTCAGGTTTGCCGGCAGTTCCACCAGCGTGTGGTCGGCGCGGATGTCAATGCCGCCGATCTGGGCGGAGGATAGTCCACCCTCATTGGCGATGGCACCGACGATCGAGCCGGGCATCACGCGTTGGCGGCGGCCGACGGCGATGCGGTACGTTGCATTGCCCTCGGTGAGGGTACGGGTCGGGCCGCGGGAGCCGAAGCCGTCCTTGGACCGCTCACGCTTCTGGTATTCCGGCGCCGCGGGCAGATCATTGACCAGCAGGGGCTGGCCGCCCTGCGCCATGACAGCCAGCGCAGCAGCAATCTCCGCGGCGGGCACATCGTGCTCTTCTTCGTAATTGGCGATCAGATCGCGAAACTTCGCAACATCCTCGGACTCGAGGGTTTCGGTGATCTTGTCCGCGAACTTGCCAAGCCGCAGGCCGTTGATGGTCTCGGCACTGGGCAGGTGCATCTGCTCCACCGGCTGGCGGGTGGCCTTCTCGATGGAACGCAGCAGGTACTTCTCGCGCGGGGTCATGAACAGGATCGCGTCACCGCTGCGGCCGGCGCGGCCGGTGCGGCCGATCCGGTGCACGTAGGACTCGGTGTCGTGCGGGATATCGTAGTTGATGACGTGGCTGATGCGCTCCACGTCCAGACCACGGGCGGCGACATCGGTGGCAACCAGGATGTCGAACTTGCCGTCGCGCAGTCCCTCGATGGTGCGCTCCCGCTGCTGCTGCGGGATGTCGCCGTTGATGGCGGCAGCCTGGAAACCGCGGGACTTCAGCTTGTCAGCCAGTTCCTCGGTGGCCATCTTCGTGCGCACAAAGGCGATAACGCCGTCGAACTCCTCAACCTCAAGCACGCGGGTCAGCGCGTCCAGCTTGTGCGGGCCCATGACCTGCAGGTAGCGCTGGCGGGTGTTGGCGCCGGTGGTGGTCTTGGACTTGACCGTGACTTCGGCCGGGTTGTTCAGGTACTGCTTCGAGATGCGGCGGATCTGCGAGGGCATGGTGGCGGAGAACAGGGCCACCTGCTTTTCCTTGGGCGTCTGGGAGAGGATCTGCTCCACGTCCTCGGCGAAGCCCATCCGGAGCATCTCGTCGGCCTCGTCCAGCACCAGGTACTGGAGGTTGGACAGGTCCAGCGAGCCCTTGGACAGGTGGTCGATGACACGGCCGGGAGTTCCGACGACGACCTGGGCGCCGCGGCGCAGACCGGCCAGCTGCGGGCCGTAGGCCGAGCCGCCGTAGACGGGCAGCACGGTGAAGTTGTCCATGTGGGCAGCGTAGGAGGAGAAGGCCTCGGCAACCTGCAGCGCGAGTTCGCGGGTCGGTGCCAGCACCAGGATCTGGGTGTTCTTGGTGGGGCCGTTGAGGTCCATCAACTCGGCCATCCGGGACAGCGCGGGGACGGCGAATGCGGCCGTCTTGCCGGTTCCGGTCTGGGCCAGCCCAACGACGTCGCGGCCTTCCAGCAGCAGCGGAATGGTAGCGGCCTGGATGGGGGAAGGCTTTTCGTAGCCGACGTCGCTCAGGGCGGCGAGGACGCGGCCGTCGATGCCCAGATCGGCGAACAGTATTTCACGCTCTTCATTTTTGGCCGGGGTGGAATCGGCGGTGGCAGACTGCGTGGTGTTGGACTCGTCAGTGCTGGACTCGTGGGTCTCAGTCTGCTGCGGGGTCTCAGTAATCTCGGCGTCGGTGGTGTTTTCAGTCAGGTATTCAGGCATGGGGAAGAGTCCTCATTCATAGGGCCAGGCGGCGCGGAGGCCGCATTACAAAGAAATCCAGCCGCCATAACCATCCCGTGGCAGGACCTCTCGCCATAGCTGCATGCCGCTTGCGCGGCCATGGGCACCAGCGGATGCTGGTAGCCGTATGGCGTTTTCTTTGCCGGCGATCCCCTATGAACATGCCCGCGCTATTGCTTACCTACTGGTTGCGGGACCCATACACTGCGACTCCTGCCTCAAAAATTGGGCAGAAAATAAAGGAGATTCCGGAGTGGGGGATACTACAAGTGTACGGCAAGGCTCGGCATGATGCTGCCGGGGCTGCCGATCGGCGCCGTGAAGTGCAGCACACCGCGCCGAGGGTGGAGAGCCGAGCGTGGAGATCTGCCCCTAAATACGGGCGAAACCGGGCAGATCTCCACACCTGGCGGATGGGTCAGGGGCGGACCGCTCCGCGGCGGAGGGTTTTCTCGAAGTAGGGCCAATATTCCTGGGCCAGCCGCAGCTCGCCCGACTCATGCAGAGCCTCGAGGGTGCGGACGTCGTCGGCCGAGCGGTCGCTGAAGAACCTGCCGATGGTGACCGAATGATCCGGCCGGTGGATCACGGACACCGCATCGCCGGCCCGGACCTCCCCCACGGCCAGCACGCGCAGGTAAGTCCCGATCCGCCCCACCTCGGTAAACCGCTTTACCCATTGCGGCTCGCGCATGCGTCGCTGGAACGTGGCGCAGGGTGTGCGCGGCATGGTGACCTCGACGACGACGTCCGCACCAATCCGCCAGCGCTCCCCGATCACGGCCCCGGTGGTTTCGATACCGGAGGTGCGCAGGTTTTCCCCGAACAGGCCGGGTGGAACCTCGTGCCCAAGCCTGGCGGCCCAAAACTCAGCATCCTCCTGCGAATAGGCATACAGCGCCTTGTCTGCGCCGCCGTGGTGCTGCCGGTCGGCCTGGATGTCCGCGCTCAGCCCCAGGGCATAGACTTTGACGGGCCCCTCGATCGGCTGTTTATCGATGGCGGTGACGCCGACCGTGCTCGCATCCGGGTGCAGCTCGTGGACCCGGCATACGGCCAGCAATGTTCCGTCGGTCATCGGTCATTCCTCATAGACCAACGCTACCGGAACAGACCAACGCCACCGGATCCGTCTTCCCGCACCGCCCCTTCAGCTGCCCCGGGGAAGACGGGGCGGGTCAGGGTTCGAACCGGTACCCCATGCCCGCTTCCGTCAGCAGGTGGCGCGGATTGGCCGGGTCCGGCTCCAGCTTGCGTCTCAGCTGGGCCATGTACACCCGCAGATAGTGCGTCTCCTTGGCATAGGCAGGCCCCCAGACCTGGGTCAGCAGCTGCTGCTGGCTGAGCAGCCGGCGCGGGCTGCGGACCAGCAGCTCCAGGATGCTCCATTCGGTGGGCGTCAGGCGGACGTCCACGCCCTCTCGGGTGACCCGTTTCTCGGCCAGGTCCACCACAAAGTCCGCGGTCGCCATCGTCGGCGCTTCCTCCGGATTGGCGACGGCACGCCGGGTGGCGGCCCGCAGCCGGGCCAGCAGTTCATCCAGACCGAAGGGCTTGGTCACGTAGTCGTCCGCGCCGGCGTCCAGGGCGCGCACCTTCTCCTCCGAGCCGTGCCGCGCGGAGAGCACGATGATCGGCACGCTGGTCCATCCGCGCAGACCCTCGATGACCTGCACGCCGTCCATGTCCGGCAGGCCAAGATCCAGCACGACGACGTCCAGCGGGTGCTTTTGGGCCGCCAGCAGTGCGGAGCCGCCGTCGTGCGCGGTCACCACCTGGTAGCCGTGGGCGTGCAGGTTAATCTGCAGGGCTCGCAGGATCTGCGGCTCGTCGTCGACAATCAGGACGGTGCTCACAGGTCGCGCCTCCTGGCCACACCGGAGGAAATGGGCAGCCGGATCACCATGGTCAGGCCGCCGCCGGGCGTTTTTTCGGCATCCAGCTGGCCGCCCATCGCTTCGGTGAAACCCTTCGCGACGGCCAGGCCCAGACCCACGCCCGTGCTCCCGTCGGCCCGGAAGGAAATGTCATCCAGGCGCTGGAACGGGCGGAACATCGCGACCACGTCCTCCGCCGGGACGCCCCTGCCGCGGTCGATGATGCGCAGTTCGCTGGCCGGCTGGCCCTCGATGGTGGAGCTGCCGCTGCCGCCCACCGTACCGACCATCAGGATCTCCGACTCCGGGGCGTACTTGACGGCGTTCTCCACAATGTTGGCAATGACGCGCTCCAGCATGCCCGGATCCGCCTCCACCGCCGGCATATTGGGCGGCAGATCCAGCCGCACGCGTCCGTCCGGAACCCCGCGCAGCGCGGCCGGCAGCACACTGAGCCAGCCCACCGGCAGCAGCAGCGGGGTGACCGTGTCGCTGCTCAGACGCGACATATCCAGCAGATTGTCCACCAACACGTCCAGCCGGTCCGAATAGTTCTCGATCGTGGCCAGCAGCTCCGCTTCCTCCGACGGGGTGAAGGTCACCGCATCCTGGCGCAGACTGCTGACAGCCAGTTTGATGCCCGCCAGCGGGGTGCGCAGATCGTGGGAGACGGCGCGCAGCACCGCCGTGCGCATCTTGTTGCCTTCGGCGAGACGCAGGTTGGCCTTCCGGGTGAGGCTGAGCTGGTCGCGCTGCTCCATCGCCATCAGATGGGCCCCAAAGGCGCCCAGCAGGCGCCGGTCGGTGGCGGGCAGCGTCCGGCCGCTCAGCGCAAGCGCCAGGCTTTCCGAGATCTCCTCCACATTGTCCGCTTCCGCGGGCGACGACGGCGGCGGCTCGCCAACGCTGGCGTGCAGGGTCCAGGCGTCCCGCGCGTCCGCTCCCGCGGTGGAACCTTGCGGACCACTTTGGCCTCGCGTCGGCTCAGCTCCGTCCGGTCCGGCACCCTGGGAAATCTTCCGGCTGGTCGCCCCAGCCATGTGCTCCGCGGAGGACGCAGTCGGGCGGTCGTCGCCGTCGTCGTCCCTCCGCGGTCCGCGGCGGAAGAGCGCCACCGATGCCACCTGGAAATGCTCGCGGACCTGTTCAAGGAAAATCTGCACCGTATCCTCCGAGGCCAGCACGCCACGGGCCAGCTCGCTCAACGGCGCCGCCTCGGCCCCGGCCAGGATTGCCTCCTTGGAGCGCCGGGCAGAGCGGTCCACCGCCACGGCCACGGCCGCGGAAACAGCCACGAACAGCATTAGCGTGAGCAGGTTTTGCGGATCGCTGATGGCCAGGGTGCGCACCGGCGGCGCGGAGAAGTAGTTCAACAGCAGGCTGCCCCAGACGGCGGCGAGCACGGCCGGCCACAGTCCGCCCACTAGTGCAACCGCGATGGCCGCCGTGAACTGGACCAGCGTGGCCAGCGCAAAACTGGTGGTCCCCGTTGCGCCGATCAGCAGCTGGACGGCGATGGGGAGGACCACTGCGAGCATAAAACCGGCGGTGACGCGGGTGCGGCCCAGGTCGCCGCGGTTGGGGCGGGCCACGCCTCGGCCGCCGAGGGGATGAGTGACCATGTGCACGTCAATGTCACCCGAATCCCTGACCACTTTGGCTCCGACGCCGGAACCGGCCAGGAACCGGGCCAGCGGGCCCCGCCGCGAGGTGCCCACCACAATCTGCGTGGCGCTGACACTGCGCGCGAAGTCCAGCAGCGCCTGGGCCGGGTCATCGCCGCCGACGCTGTGGTAGGTCCCTCCCAGATCCGTGGTCAGCTGACGCTGCGCCTCCAGATCCTGCGGCGACTCCCCCTCCACACCGTCGGAGCGCCGGACGTGGACGGCCAGCAGTTCCCCTCCGCTGACCCGGTTGAGGATCCGCGCCGCGCGGCGGATCAATACGTCCCCCTCCGGACCGCCCGTCAGCCCGACGACGACGCGTTCGCGCGTGGACCAGCTGGTGTCGATGCCGTGCTTGGCACGGTACTTCGCCAACCCCTCCTCCACACGGTCCGCCAGCCAGAGCAGAGCCAGCTCGCGCAGGGCGGTGAGGTTGCCAACCCGGAAATAGTTGGCCAGCGCGGCATCAACCTTCTCCGGCGCGTACACCCGGCCCTCGCTGATCCGCTGCCTCAGCAGTTCCGGTGTGATGTCAACCAGTTCAATCTGCTCCGCGAGCCGGACCACCTCGTCCGGAACCGTTTCCAACTGGCGCACGCCTGTGATCGTCTCCACCACGTCGCCCAGGGAAACCAGATGCTGCACATCCACGGTGGAGATCACGTCGACGCCGGCATCCAACAGCTCCTCCACATCCTCCCAGCGCGTGGCGTGCCGGGACCTCGGCGGGTTGCTGTGCGCCAGCTCGTCCACCAGCGCCACCGCCGGGTGGCGGGCGAGCACCGCCTCGACGTCTAGCTCCTCGCCGACCGTGCCGGTCTGCGGATTGACCACCGTGGGGGCGGCCGCATCGGGGCTTCGCGGAACGGTAAGGATGGTGGGCAGGCCCGCGGCCAGCGCCCGGACCTGCGCCCGTCCGTGATCCACGGCGATCCCGACGACGACGTCCACTCCCGCCGCCAGCAGGGTGTGACCCTCCTCGAGCATGGAGTAGGTTTTCCCCACACCAGGGGCCGCGCCCAGGAAGATCCGCAAGTTGCCGCGTGACATGGCATCATTCTGTCAGCTTTGGCGCCCGCCGCTCTGCGCCGACCGCTCGGCCAATTCCGTCCCGGGGCTGCCCGGCCCACCCCACGGGGCAGATTGAGGACCACCGGGCATGTTGAGGTAACAGCACGCGCCCATGTTTTCGAAAAACATGGGCGCGAAGTGCCAACTCAACGGCCGGGCTCAGGAGGAGAAGCCGCCGTCGGCCTTGATCAGCTGGCCGCTGACCCACCGGCCGGCGGGAGAGAGCAGGAACGCCGCCGTCCCCGCGACGTCCGCCGGCGTGCCAAGACGGCCGGCGGGCTGGCGTCTCGCCATCTCCGCCCGGTGTCCGGCATCCATCCAGCCCGTATCCACCGGCCCCGGGTTCAGCGAGTTGGAACTGATGCCCAGCGGCCCCAGCTCGCGGGCCGCCGCGATGACAATCCGGTCCAGCGCGCCCTTGGAGGCGCCGTACGGCAGGTTGAACGCCGTGTGGTCGCTCGTCAGCGCGACGATTGCGCCGCCGTCGCCGGCCACCTGCCGGGCGAACGCCGCGATCAGCTGCCAGCTGGCCCGAGTGTTGACCGCGAAATGCCGCTCGAAGCTCTCCAGCGTGGTGTCCAGGATGGACGAATCCGTGGATTCGCAGTGTGAGAGCACCAGCCCATGCAGCGGCCCGGCCTCCTCGGCGGCCTGGGACATCAGCCGGTCCACGGCAGCGGGGTCCTCGAAATCCGCCGGGAAGGCCCAGACGCTGCTGCCCATAGCCTCCAGCTCCGCGGTGAGGTTTCCGACGTCGTCCGGCTGGATCCCCCAGGGCATGCGGGCGTCGTAGGCCTGCCAATAGGTCAGCACCAGGTCCCAGCCGTCCGCGGCGAGCCGGCGGGCAATGCCCGCCCCGATGCCAACGGTCCGGCCAACACCGCTGATCAGCGCGGTTCTGCGTTCCATTCCGCCAGCCTACCGGCCCAATCGGGTGAGCAGTTGGTGTCCGATACGGGCCTGCATCGAGCACCAAGTGCGCACTGGATACCGGAGGGGGCGCAAGGGGTAGGTTTGAACCCTGAGCAAACATCCGCCGTCGAAAGAGTCCTTTCATGAACCGCGCCTCCTCCCGTTCCCGGACCAGCACTGTTCTGGCCATCACCAATGCCCACGTCGTCCCGATTGAGGGCGATCCCTTTGACGGGACCGTGCTGATCAAAGACGGCAAGATCACCGCTGCGGGCACCGACGTCAGGATTCCGGCGGCCGCCGAGACGCTGGATGCGCTGGGGCAGTGGCTGCTCCCAGGATTCATCGACGCTCACGTCCACCTGGGCATGCACCCCGAAGGCGAGGAGGGCTCCACCAGCGACACGAATGAAATGACCGACCCGGTGATGGCAGCGGTCCGTGCGATCGACGCCGTCGACCCTTTTGATCCCGGTTTCGACGATGCGCTGGCCGGTGGCATCACCTCCGTCAACGTCAATCCCGGCTCCGGCAATCCGATCGGCGGCCTCGCCATCGCCATGCACACGCACGGGCGGTACATCGAGGAAATGGTGCTGCGCTCCCCCAGCGGCATGAAGTCGGCCCTGGGCGAGAACCCGAAGCGCGTCTACGGCGACAAGAAGCAGACCCCGTCCACGCGTCTGGGCACGGCGATGGTGATCCGCAAGGCATTCATCGAGGCACAGAACTACATGGCCAAGGATGACCCCAACGCCCGTGACCCGCGGCTGGAGGCGCTGGCGATGGTGCTGCGGCGCGAGATCCCGTGGCGCCAGCACTGCCACCGGGCCGACGACGTCGCTACCGCCCTGCGCCTGGCCGATGAGTTCGGCTATGAGCTGGTTCTGGATCACGGCACCGAAGCCCATGTGCTGGGCGACGTGCTGGCCGAGCGCGGTGTGCCGGTGCTGATCGGACCGCTGTTCACCACCAAGTCGAAGGTGGAACTGCGCGGACGGTCGATGGCGAATCCGGGCAAACTGGCCGCGGCCGGCGTCGAAATCTCCATCATCACCGACCATCCGGTGATCCCGATCAACTTCCTGGTGCACCAGTGCACGCTGGCCATCAAGGAGGGCCTGGACCGGGAGACGGCGCTGCGCGCCATCACCATCAATCCGGCCAAGGTGCTGGGTCTGGCGCACCGGATCGGCTCCATTGCCAAGGGCAAGGACGCGGACCTGGTGCTGTGGAGCGGCGATCCGCTGGACGTGATGCAACGGGCGCTGAAGGTCTGGATCGGCGGCAAACCGGTCTACCACTACGACGCCGAGTCCCGGCAGGGTGTTTCCGCGGCACGTTAGCGCCGGGTCGGCTTAGTGCCGGTCCAGGATGGCGGGCAGGTCCAGGCCCGCCGGGAGCGCACCGTACTGGCTGCTCCGGTCCTCGCCCAACCGGGCGGCGATGAAGGCCTCCGCCACCGCTGAGGGTGCATCTTGCAGAAGCAGCGACGCCTGCAGGGCAAGGGCCAGATTCTCCACCAGGGTGCGGGCCCGCGCCTGCGCGTCCGCCGGATCGGATTCCGCCACGGCGGCAAGCGGCTTCCGTGTCCGGGTCCAGTGCGCATCGAAGGTTCGTTCGGCCCCGGTGGCAAGGCCGACCTCGGCACTGAAGGCCTCTACGCTCGCCCTGTCCCGGCCCATGGCGCGCAGCACGTTCAGCGCAATGATGTTGCCGGACCCCTCCCAGACGGCCATTACCGGCTGCTCCAGGTAGCGCATCGCCAGCGGAAAGTCCTCACTAAAGCCGTTGCCGCCCAAGCATTCGAGCGCCTCATAGGCGTGCTGCGGGCCTCGCTTGCAGATCCAGTATTTGGCAACGGCCGTCGCGAGCCGACGGAACGCTATCTGCTGCCCGCCGTCGTCGTGGGCCCTGGCCAGCCGCAGCGCGGTGACCGTGGCGGCCTCGGATTCCAGCGCAAGATCCGCGACGACGGCGGTCATCGCCGGCTGGTCGATGAGCAGGCTCCCGAAGGCGGAACGGTGACGGTGGTGGCGGTGGCGGTCTGCAAAACTTGAATGCAATGCATGCCGTGCAACCGTTGCAAGCATTGCATTCAAGGTTTGGAATCTTCGCCTCCGCTGGGCGGCCCGGCGGCCCGGCAGTCGCAGCTTCCGGGTGGTCCTCAGGCTCGAGCGGCTTCGGATGCCCCCGTGTCTTTTACCCCGGCAGCTTCATCCGCAGGTTGCCCATCCTCGGCGCCGCCCGACGCCGGTTTGGCGTCCTTGCCGGATGTATCCTGCCAGCAGGGCGGCCGCGGCAGCCCCCAGCTGATGCGCCGCGAAGACCCAGCCGAAGACGACGCCCATCGGCGCCGAAGACCCGGCGGCAGATAGGGGCCGTCGGAGGCACGGTAGCCACCCAGTCCAGTCCGTAAATCACCACGAAAATCACAATGCTCGGCTGCACCGTCGAGCTGAGCAGCACGGGCAGGACCAGCAGCCCGATTCCGCGGAACTGGTAGTACACCGCCAGCAGGATCTTGGGTTGTAGCGGTCCGTCAGCCAGCCGGAGGCGATGGTGCCCACGATGTCGAAAATACCCATGACGGCGAGCAGCCCTGCTGCCGTGGTCTCCGGCGTCCGGTGGTCATGGGCGGACGGGATGAAGTGGGTGCCGATCAGCCCGTTGGTGGTCGCGCCACAGATGGCGAATCCGGCGACCAGCGCCCAGAATGTCCGGACCTTGCTGGCCCGCTTGAGGATCTGGAGGGCACGGACCGCTGCATTCGCGTGCGGGGCCGGTCCTTCCACGGGGAGCGCGGTCGTCCGCGCCTCCGGTTCCGGTTCCGCACCGTAGGCCAGGACGCCAACATCTGCGGGCGAATTCTTCAGCCAGCGCAGCACGATAGGCACCACCGGGAGCGCACCGGCGGCGATAAGCAGCGAGGCCTGCCGCCAGCCGGGACTCTGGGCCAGCACTGCGATCACCGGGAGGAAGATCAGCTGGCCGGCCGCGCTGCCGGCGGTCAGCACACCGATGACCAGGCCGCGGCGTTTGGCGAACCATTTGTCCGCCACTGTCGCCGCAAAAACCAGCGCCATGGATCCCGTTCCAAGCCCGATCAGCAAGCCCCAGGTCAGCAGGATCTGCCAGGACTGGTTCACGAAGACGGTCAGCGCGCTGCCAGCGCCGATCAGGACCAGCGCCACCGCAGTCACGGCGCGGATGCCGAACCGCTCCATCAGCGCCGCGGCGAAGGGTGCCGTCAGGCCGAAAAGCACCATGTTGATGCTGACGGCCAGCGACAGGACGGTGGTCGACCAGCCGAATTCCTGCTGCAGCGGCACCATCAGCACCCCCGGCGCCGCGCGGAAGTCGGCCGCGCCCACCAGCGCCAAAAAGCAACGGCCGCCACCATCCACGCCGGGTGGAGGGGCGCCGTCGGCTGCGGGCCGGCCGGCGGGTCGGCTGTCGCGTGCTCATCGGGCCGGCCCCTGCGAAACAACCCGCTGTGGATCCTCCCGCACGGAAACGACCCACCGCGGATCGTCCGGCACGGAAGTTCCCGGAGCGGTCGCCAACGGTATGGGGTGCTCGGAGCGTGTCCGGCTGTGCCAGCTGGTGCTGGCCGCGGTGAGGCGCTCGCCGCAGTGCGTGCAGATGTCCGCGGAGGACGTCGGCAGCCCGCAGATGTTGTGGATGACAGTCATGTGCGCAAGGTCGTCGGGGGCGTCGAGATGCTTTTCCGACCAGAGGACCACGGCATTCAGCACCGGGAGGACGTCCTCACCCTTGGGCGTGAGCACATATTCCCGCCGGGAGCGGCCGCCGTCGTCGTACGGGCGCCGGCTCAGGAGCCCGGCCTCCACAAGCCAGCCGAGGCGCTTGCTCAGCACATTGTCCGCGGCGCCGAGCCGGTTCTTCATCGCTTCGAAACGCCCATTGCCGAAAAACACTTCGCGCATCACCATCAGGCTCCACGGATCGCCAAGGACGTCGAGTCCGCGGGCGATGCTGCAGGTCCGCTGGGACCAATCGGATCGTAAAGGCATGGGAAGAGAATAGCTGGCTTCCCTTAAGAGAGCGTGGCGGCAACGGGGTCCCGCGAGTTCAGCTGCCCTTGCGTACCGAGCCCGCTAGAGCTGGCTGAGCGCCTGGTCCAGGTCCGCGATGAGGTCCTCGACCTCCTCGATGCCCACCGAGAGCCGGATCAGGTTCTCCGGCACGGCCAGCTCGGTGCCCTTCACCGAGGCATGGGTCATCTCCGAGGGGTAGTTCATCAGCGATTCGATCCCGCCCAGCGACTCGGCCAGCGTGAACAGACGCGTGGATTCGGCCACCTTGCGGGCCGCCGCCTCGCCGCTGATGGACGCCGTGCCCTTGAACTGCACGGAAATCATGCCGCCGAACTTCTTCATCTGCCGCGCCGCGAGCTGGTGACCGGGGTGGTCCGGCAGCCCCGGGTAAAGGACGCTTTCCACCTCCGGGCGCTCCAGCAGCCACTCGGCGATCTGCTGCGCGTTGTCCGAGTGCCGGTCCATCCGCACGCCTAACGTCTTCAGCCCGCGCGTGGTCAGCCAGGCCTCCATCGGCGCGGAGACGGCCCCGACGGCGAACTGGATGAAGCCGATCTTCTCCGCCATCGTGTCATCGCTGAGCACAATCGCGCCGCCGCTGGCGTCGGAATGGCCGCCGATGTACTTGGTGGTGGAATGCACGACGACGTCGGCCCCCAGGGCGAGCGGGTTCTGCAGGTAAGGCGAGGCAAAGGTGTTGTCCACCACCAGCAGCGCCCCAGCCGCCTTCGCAATCTCCGCGATGGCCGCGACGTCGGTGATCTTCATCATCGGGTTGGATGGCGTCTCCACCCACACCATCTGGTTCTTGCCCGCGGACCCGGCGGCAGCAACGGCAGCCTGCACCTGGCCGTGGTCCGCCATGTCCACCACGGTGTTGGTGATGCCCCAGGCGGACAGCACGCGGTTGATCAGCCGGTAGGTCCCGCCGTAGACGTCGTTGCCCATCACGATGTGGTCCCCGGGAGCCAGCAGGGCACGGATCAGCGCATCCTCGGCAGCCAGCCCGGAGGCGAAGCTGAACGCGTGCGTCCCGCCCTCCAGCGCCGCCAGCTGCTCCTGCAGCGAATCCCGCGTCGGGTTGGTGCCGCGGCCATATTCATAGCCGTTGCGCAGCTTGCCGATACCGTCCTGGGCAAAGGTGGAGGTCTGGTACAGCGGCGGCACCACGGCGCCGGTCGTCGCATCCGGTTCCTGGCCCGCGTGCACGGCCCGCGTGTTGAATCCCTGGCTCATCCTGCGCTCCTAATCGTTGAGGTAGTTCAGCAGATCGTGCCGCGTGAGCACGCCCACCGGCGCGCCGACGAAGGTCACCATCAGCGCGTCCACATCCTGCAGCATGTGTCGGGCCGCGGAAATCGGCTCCAGTGACCCGATGATCGGCAGCGGCGGCTGCATATGGTCGGTGATCTTGTCCGTCAGCTTCGCCTCGCCGCGGAACAGCTTGCCGGTGAGGGTCCGCTCGTCCACGGCGCCGATCACCTCGCCCATCACCACGGGCGGTTCCTGCGTCAGGACCGGGATCTGCGAGACACCGTATTCCGACATCAGGTTGATCACGTCCCGGACGGTCTCGTTCGGGTGGATGTGCACCAGGTCCGGCAGCTGCCCGTTCTTGGCGCGCAGCACCTCCCCGATGGCCGGCTCGTCGGTGACCTTCAGGAATCCGTAGGACTGCATCCACTTGTCGTTGAAAATCTTGGCGATATAACCGCGGCCGCTGTCCGGCAGCAGCACGACGACGACGTCCTGGGCCGTGAGGTCCCTGGCCACTTCCAGCGCGGCCACCACGGCCATGCCGGACGAGCCGCCCACCAGCAGCCCTTCCTCGCGGGCCAGCCGGCGGGTCA
>JBBRKU010000002.1:0-20214 GCA_038231735.1 Actinomycetales bacterium
GTCCGGCAGGTCACAGCCGGGGTAGCCTTGGGCCAGGCTTTACGGGAGGATCCGTCCGCCACACCTCACCGGAGGCGGCGCACGGCATGCGGGAGCCCAGTTGGAGGGTCAGATGAAGATTCAGCAGCAGTTGTGGGTCCCCGCGGGAATCCTGCTGGCACTGCTACTGGCCGGATGCAGTGGCCCGCCCGCGCCGTCGCCGTCGTCGTCATCCGGACCCAGCGCGACTGCCACCGGCACCGGCCCAAGCACGGCAACCACGGCCGACAGCGGCACCGGTTCCGCCAGCTCCGGGCCGGCCTCCCCGCCGTCGACCGCCGCCGCGGTCACCGGGCCCGTCACGCTCTACTACGTTGCGTTCGCTGACAATGGCGTCGCCGGCCCGATGATCGGCTGCGGGGACAGCATTGTTGCCACTACCTCCGCTCCGCTGACGTACACCAATAAGCTGCAGGCTGCCGTAACCACCCTGCTGGCGAATCACTCGGCAGAGGTGGGGCAGTCCGGGCTGAACAACGCGCTGTGGCAGTCCAGCCTGGCGCTCGAGGACGCGAGCATCGCCGGAAGCGTCGCGACCGTGAAGCTGAGCGGCCAGTTCGTCCAGGGCGGGGAATGCGACGCCCCACGGATCATCGCCCAGCTGCGGCAAACCGCCACGGCCGCCTCCGGAGCGGCCACCGTGAACATCAACATCAACGGGATTCCGCTGGAGAAGGCCCTGAGCCTGAAATAGCGGGACGTGCGCCGCAATCGACGTGCATGAAAACATTTGATGCCTATTTAGCAACTAAGGCGTTATCCTTGAACCTGTGACTTACGAAACAACGCGCGCCAATGATGCCGCCTCCCCGTCCATGGAAGCCGAGACCGCGGCCGCGCAGGCGCAGTCGGTGCAGACGCAGGCCGCCGAGGCCCTGTCCGCCGAAGCCGTAGAGGCCATCACCCGCGCCGATGCCATCAGCACCGGGGGTGTCCATCCGCATGAGGCGCTGCTCTCCGCCCGGGCCGCCAACATCAAGCAATCCGCAGTGCGCGATGTCTTCGAGATTTCCATGCAGCCGGGCCTGGTTTCGCTGGCCGGCGGCAATCCCTACCTGCAGTCCCTGCCGCTGGAGCAGCTGGGCCAGGCGGCGGCGAAGATTATTGCGGAGCACGGCATGGAGGCACTGCAGTACGGCGGCGGCCAGGGAACCCTGGAACTGCGCCGGCAGATCTGCGAGGTCATGGCTGCGGAGGGCATCAGCGATGCGGATCCGGAGAACGTGGTGATCACCGCGGGATCGCAGTCGGCACAGGACATCGCGGCCAAGGTCTTCTGCAATCCCGGCGATGTGGTGCTGATCGAGGACCCCACCTATGTTGGCGCGCTGAATACCTTCGAGGCATACGAGGTGGACGTCCAGCCCGTTGCGGTGGACCGGGACGGCCTGGTCCCGGATGAGCTGCGCCGGCGCATCGCCGAGATCAGGGCGGATGGCAAAACGATCAAGTTCCTTTACACCATCCCCAACTTCAACAACCCCTCCGGCGTGACCCTGTCCCATGGGCGTCGGCAGGAGATCGTGGACATATGCCGGGAGGCGAATATCCTGGTCCTGGAGGACAATCCGTACGGCCTGCTCAAGTTCGATGGCCGCCTTGATGCCCCGCTGCGCGCCGGAAACCCCCACGACGTGCTCTACCTGGGCTCCTTCTCCAAGATCTTCGCGCCCGGTATGCGGATCGGTTGGGCGCTGGTCCCGGCTCACCTGAAGCAGCGCTTCTACCTGGCCAGCGAAGCGGTGACGCTCTGCCCGCCCTCGTTCAATCAGATGCTTGTCTCGGCATATTTGCGCGATTTCGACTGGATGGGCCAGATCCGCACCTACCGCGCCCTCTACGAGGAACGCTGCCGCACCCTGCTGGAGGCCCTGGCGGAGCAGATGCCCGTCGGCATCAGCTGGACCCGGCCGGCGGGCGGCTTCTTCGTCTGGCTGACCCTGCCGGAACACGTCGATACCTATCCCCTGCTGTACAAGGGCATCGACGCCGGGGTCGTTTTTGTCCCGGGCGCCGCCTTCACCTCGGTGGAAGGCCCCAGCAACAAGCTGCGGCTGGCCTTCAGTTCCGCCACGCCGGAAAACATCCGCGAGGGTGTCCGGCGTCTGGCCCCGGTCCTCCGCGCCGCCGTGGAGGCACGCGGCTGATCGGCGGCTGACCCTTCGCCTCCTCCGGAAGGACGACGGCGGCGAAGTCGGCGGTAACTTCGGCCGCAAGCAGACGGGGCACGAAGTGGCCGGTTCAGTCCAGCAGCAGCGCCGGTTCCTCCAGGATGGCGGCCACGTCGGCCATGAAACGGGCGGACAGGTCGCCGTCCACGACCCGGTGGTCGAACGAGCCGCCCAGCGTGGTGATCCAGCGCGGGATCACCTCGCCGTCCAGCACCCACGGTTTCTGTTTGATGGTGCCGAAGGCGACGATCGCCACCTCGCCCGGGTTGATGATGGGCGTGCCCGTATCGATGCCCAGCGCGCCGATGTTGGTGATGGTCATCGAGCCGCCCTGCATCTCCGCCGGCTGCGTCCGGCCGGCACGCGCCCTGGCGGCCAGCTCGTTGATGGCGATGGCCAGCTCCTTCAGTGACAGGTCCTGGGCGTCCTTGATGTTCGGCACCATCAGCCCGCGCGGCGTCGCCGCGGCGATGCCCAGGTTCATGAAGTGCTTGACGATGATCTCGTCGCCGGTCCAGGTCGCATTGACCGACGGATTGCGCGCCGCGGCCCAGATCACGGCCTTGGACAGGATCAGCAGGGGCGAGACCTTGATGCCCTCAAAGTCACGGGAGACCTTCAACCGCTTGACGAACTCCATGGTCCGGCTGGCGTCGACGTCCACGAAAATGCTCACGTGCGGGGCGCTGAACGCGCTTTCCACCATGGCTTTCGCCGTCGCCTTGCGCACGCCCTTGACCTTGATCCGTTCAATCCGGTCCTCGTCGAAACCACCCTCCACAGGCGCATGCCCCGCGGCCGGCGGCTGCCAGAAGGTGCCCGCGCCGGCCTGTTCCGCCGCCCGCTGCTCCTGGTAGCTGAGCAGATCCTTCTTGGTGACGTCGCCCAGCCGCCCGGTGGGCGAGACATCGGCAAGGTTGATGCCCAGGTCCTTGGCGGCTTTGCGCACCGGAGGCTTGGCCAGTACGCGGTTCCGCTTCGCTTCCCGCACCGACGACGACGGCGCTCCAGGCGCTGCGGCCGGCGGCACCGGGGTGGGCGCTCCTGAAGCCGCCACCGGAGGTCGGTCGACGGCGGCACCGGGCGCCGCCGTCGTCGTGCCTGCTGCCATCCCGGAAACGTGAGCCTTGCGCGGACGCCGCTTCACCGCGTCCGCTTTGGGGCCCGAGCCCACCAGGGGACGGCCCGTTTGCTCCTCGCCGGGAGCCTCTTCCGCCGTTTCGGCGTCCGGAGCGGGGGCGCCGTACATTGGAGCTGCCTGCGCCGCCGGGCGCTCCGAACCGATCCGGATGATCGGGCTGCCGACCTCAACGGTCTGGCCCTCCTCCACCAGCAGCTGGGCGACCAGGCCCGCAAAGGGCGAGGGAAGCTCCACGATGGACTTGGCCGTTTCGATCTCCACCAGCACGTCGTTGATGGCAACGACATCACCGAGCCTGACCTTCCAGGCGACGATTTCCGCTTCGGTCAGACCTTCGCCGACGTCGGGCAGATGGAAAGTGTTCAGTTCGGACACGCCGGGCCTGCCTTAGTACGCCAGGGCGCGGTCAAGCGCCTCGAGAATGCGGTCAATATCCGGCAGGTAGTGTTCCTCAACCCGCGCCACCGGGTAGGGCATGTGGAAGCCGCCGACCCGCAGCGCGGGGGCCTCAAGTGCGTAGAAGCAGCGTTCGCTGATGCGGGCCGCGATTTCGCCGCCGATCCCGCCGAACGTGGGAGCCTCATGGGCAACGATCAGCCGGCCGGTCTTCTCCACCGAGGCCGTCACCGTGTCAAAGTCGACGGGCGAGATGGAGCGCAGGTCGATGACCTCCACGCTGTGTCCGTCCTGTTCCGCCGCTGAGGCGGCCGCCAGTGCCACCGGCACCAGCGGACCGTAGGCGACGACGGTGGCGTCCGAGCCGGCGCGGATTACCTGGGCCTGGAACGGATCCAGTCTGGACCCATCGGTATCCACCTCGCCCTTGAGCCAGTAGCGGCGTTTGGGTTCAAAGAAGATCACCGGGTCGGGGCAGGCCACCGCCTGCTGGATCATCCAATAGGCATCGTGGGCGTTCGACGGTGAGATGATGCGCAACCCGGCGGTATGGGCGAACAGGGCTTCGGGGGATTCCGAGTGGTGCTCAATCGAGCCGATTCCGCCGCCATAGGGGATGCGGATGACCACCGGCGCGCTGAGCTGGCCGCTGCTGCGGCCGTGGATCTTGGCCAGCTGGGTGGTGATCTGGTTGAATCCCGGAAAGACGAAGCCATCGAACTGGATTTCGCAGATCGGGCTGTAGCCGCGCAGGGCCAGGCCGATGGCGGTGCCGATGATGCCCGCTTCGGCCAGCGGGGTGTCCACAACCCGCGCCGCGCCGAATTCCTGTTTCAACCCTTCCGTCACCCGGTAGACGCCACCGAGCGAACCGATGTCTTCGCCCATCAGCAGGCTCTTGGGGTTGTTCCGGAGAGTGGCGCGCAGGCCTTCGTTGATGGCCTTGGCAATGGTCAGCGTGCTCATGCGGCACCGCCTTCCCGGCCGGCCGGCACGGACACCGCCGCGTAGGCGAAGGAGGCCTCGTAGCGCTCAAACCACTCCAGCTCCTCGGTGACGAGCGGATGGGCCTGGGCATAGACGTTGGCGAACGAGCTGCGGATATCCGGAACAGTCATGGCCAGGGTGGCTCGGCGGATATAAGCGGCCAGCTCGTCGCCGTCGGCCTTGACCTGGGCGAAGAACGCATCGTCGGCCAGGTCCTGGGCGCGCAGGTACTTCTCCAGCCGCTCCAGCGGATCCCTCGCCCGCCACTTTTCCTCCTCGGCCGCGAGCCGATATTTGGTGGGGTCATCCGCCGTCGTATGCGCTCCCAGGCGGTAGGTGAACGCCTCGATCAGCACCGGACCCTGGCCCGAGCGGGCGTGCTCCAGCGCCCACTGCGAAACGGCGTGGACCGCGAGGACGTCATTGCCGTCCACCCGGATCCCCGGAAAGCCGTAGCCACTGGCCCGGTTGACCAGCGGTATCCTCGACTGGACCTCGAACGGCACCGAGATGGCCCAGTGGTTGTTCTGGCAGAAGAAAACCACGGGAGCCTTGTACGAAGCGGCGAAGACCATCGCCTCGTGGACGTCGCCCTCCGAGCTGGCCCCATCTCCGAAGTACGCGACGGCGGCGGCCGGCACGGCGTCCGGGTCGGTAGCGAGGTCCCGCTGGATGCCCATCGCGTAGCCCACGGCATGCAGCGTCTGCACGGCCAGAACCAGGGTGTACAGGTGGAAATTGGTGTCCTTGGGGTTCCAGCCGCCGTTGGAAATGCCGCGGAACAGCTGCAGAAGCTGTGCCAGATCGACGCCGCGGGTCAGCGCGACGCCGTGCTCCCGGTAGGTCGGGAAGATGTAGTCCTGCGGCGCGGTGGCGCGGCCGGAGCCGATCTGAGCAGCCTCCTGGCCGGTCAGCTGCACCCACAGCGCCAACTCACCCTGGCGCTGCAGCGCGGTGGCCTCCTGGTCGAAGCGGCGGACCGCCGCCATGTCCTTGTAGAAGCCGCGCAGCGTATCCGGATCCAACCTCTCAATGTAGGGGCTGAAGGTGGTATCGCGGTGCAGGGTGCCGTCCTGGTCCAGGAGCTGGACCATCTCACCGTCCGGAGCCCCTGCGACCAGTTCCGCGACCGCCTCCCGGGCATCGTCGACTTCGGATCCGTCAAACTCAGTGGTGGGTAACTGTGCAGCGCCCATACCGTCTCCTCGCTTGCCGTCTCTGCAAGATCGGCACGTCGGTGGGGTATATGCCCGCAGCGGAATGCATTCCGGTTAGGGCATATATCTGTAGATTCAAGGTCTAACTCTAGTGGCACCGCCGGCGCACGCCCCGATTGTTAACTGCTAGGAACCGCGGGGCGCTTTTGTATAACCCGCACAGAGTTCCAGGAAACGCGTGTTGGCCTCCTGCTCTCCGATGCTGACCCGGACTCCCTCACTGCCGAAGCCCCGAACCGAGAGGGCCCGTTGCTCTGCCAGCGCGGCGAATGCGGGGCTGTCCCCACCCAGATCCAGCCAGACGAAGTTGCCCTGCGCGTCCGGGATGTTCCAGCCCAGGGCTTTGAGTGCGGTGGTGACACGGTCCCGCTCGTCGACCAGGCTTTGTACTCTTTCTACAACCTGGTCATTGTGCGCCAGCGAGGTCACGGCGGCGTGCTCGGCCACCGAGGACACCGAGAACGGCGTGGCGGCCACGCGCAGGTACTGGGTCAGCTCGGGCCGTGAAACGGAGTAGCCGACGCGCAGTCCGGCCAGACCATGCGCCTTGGAGAATGTCCTGAGCACCACCACGTTGGGGTACCGCTTGTACATCGCAATGCCATCCACCGCATCCTGGGCGCGGACAAACTCCTGGTACGCCTCGTCGATGACGATGACGACGTCGTCCGGTACGGCTTTGATGAGTCTTTCCGTCTCCGCCGTGGTGAGGATCGGTCCCGTCGGGTTGTTCGGGGTGCACAGCAGGATGACCTTGGTCCGCGCGGTGACGGCCGCTGCCATGGCCTCGAGGTCGTGTCGGCCGTCGGTCAGGAGCGGGATCCGCACACTCTCGGCCCCGGCCAGCCCCACACAGATCGGGTACGCCTCGAAGGACCGCCACGCGTAGATGACCTCATCCGGTTTACCGTCGTCGTTCTGGCCGGCAAAAGCGGCCAGCAGCTGGTTCAGCGCCCCCAGGCTGCCGGCGCCGGTGACGATGTCTTCAGCCGGAACGTCCAGGAACGTCGCCAGCGCCGCACGCAGGCGCGTGCTCAGCGGATCCGGATAGCGATTGACGTCCGTCTCGGCATGGATAGCCTCCAAGACGGCCGGAATCGGCGGCAACGGGTTCTCATTGGAGGACAGCTTGAAGCTCTGGAGTCCCTCCACGACCATCGGCGGCTTGCCGGCGGCGTATCGAGGCAGCCTGCTGACGACGGGGCGGGGCTGAACCGCAGCAGCAGTGATGGGGTTCTCAATAGTCATGAACAAAGCCTAACGCCCGGCCCCGTCGTCCTGAACCCGATGCCGGCGGCCCGGTACAAAGCTGCGGGGTGTGGAATTATGTGCGGATGGGTAAATTCATCGTCCGGGTCCTGATCAATGCGGTGGCGCTATGGATTGCCAGCTGGCTGCTGCCGGGGCTGGCCATCAGCGGAGTCGCCACCGGCGGCCTGACCGCCCGGCTGACGCAGGGCAATGCGACCGCGGACACCGTGCTGGCTTTCCTGTTCATCGGGCTGATCTTTGGCGTGGTCAACGCGCTGGTCAAGCCGATCGTGAAGCTGCTGTCCCTGCCGGTGACCTTTCTGACCCTTGGCTTGTTTACCATCATCATCAATGCGGCCATGCTCTGGCTGACGTCCCGGCTGAGTTCCTTCACCTCCATCCACCTGAGCATCGACCATTTCTTCTGGACGGCGGTGCTGGCGGCCATCGTGATCAGCATCATCTCCATGATTGCCAGCGCCATCACCGGCCTGGGCCGGGGCGCCCGGTAACAGCCACCGGCTGCTCCTCGCCCGGTGGATGGCCGGCAACTCCCGGCGTCCGGGCTCCGGCCGGAGGCCGGTTCCGGTCCGTCCCCTGGTAGACGTATTTGCGGTAGCCCAGGCCGCCTGCCACTACCGCCGCCCCAAAAAATCCCAGCACGGCCTGCCTGTGCGCCAGGACCGAGGAATCAAGGCTGTGGTCCAGCTGGGACGCTTCGCCGACGTATCCATTGAGTTCATGCGCCCGGAGGATGAGTCTGCCCGGATTGGCGGCGGGTCCGGGCCGCGGGGTGGTGGTCACGGTGACCCAGTCGGCCGTATCCGGAGGCTTGCGCAGGTCAGCCGCCGGCACAAGATCATCTGAGTTTTGCAGATCAAGGACCTTGATGCCCGGCGCCACGTCCTGGTTGGCCGCCGGCGCACCGGCGATATTGATGATCCGGACATTGACCTCGGCAAGGAACGCGGGATTGGCCGCCATCGCCGCTGCCTGAATGCCGCCCCCGCTGTGCGCGTTTATCATCACCCCCTGGAACGGCAGCGCCCCGGCATCCCTGAGCGCGGCCTTGACCCAGTCCTCGATCAGGATCTGCTTCTGCGCGAAGGACCCGCGCTGGGCTGAGGTCATCCCTTCCAGATCCCCCTCCAGATCCCAGGGGTTGCTGCTGTCGAGCGGTTGCCAGACCTCAGTTCCGGGCAGATCGACGATCCATACCGGGCCGGCCCCGCCCCGGTCGATCCTCTTCACGACGATGGCCGAAGGCGCCACCGTATAGGCATCCTTCGATCCCTGGTACAGATCGTGCAGGGTCGGTGCCATGGTGCCCAATACGGAACCGTCTTCCAGCACCGTTGCTCCCCTGGTCTGGGCAGGATTCCAGACTGCGGGCTGCAACCTGGCCAGTTGCAGATCGCCCGGGACGAACATCCCTGTCCGGTCGAAGAACCGGCGGACGCCCACGGCTGCGTTAATTCCGAGGGGGCTTCGGGCGAGGCCGCCATCTGCGGGCTGCCGGGTGAGCAGCGTCGCCAGCCCCTGCGGGAGGCCCAGCAGACCAGCAAGATATTCAGGTGCGGTGTTGACCGAGTCTTCGATTACGTCCCGCAGCCCACGACGCCGGGCATCCTCGACGGCGGTGCCGGCCTGCCAGAGCGCGAAGACCGGGGCGGCCACCGGCATGCCAAGCCGCAACTGCATACCGCCGTAGTAAGCGCCGGTTGACTTCTGCACCGCCAGGAACCGGGCATTGTCGGCCTCGGCCTGCTCGTAGCGGACGGCGGCGGCTGTCGCTTCCGCGGCGATCTCCTGGACGGCCGTGTGGCAGTCCCGGCAGCCCTGCGACGCTGCCCTGAGCTGTTCCAGTGTCTGGAACGGGTAGGAATAGACACCGAATGTCGCTGCATCCAGGACGGAGACCGCATCGGCCACTCCGGCAGCCGTCCCGGCAAGCTGGTCCGCGATGCGCTGCAGCTGGAGGCCGGCCGCGGCAATCTCCGCCAGCACATAGCTGATGGATCCGACTCCGCCGCTGACCGTGTACGTCGGTGGCACGGCCTGAACCGACCCCGTCTGCCCGGACGCGGTTCCGGCAAAGTCCGGCTCGCTTAGCCGGTGGTGGCCTAAGTGGGGGTCGATTAGCTGGGGGTGGCCTAAGTGGGGGTCGCTTAGCTGGGGGTTCATGACGCTCCCGGAGTTCCCGTGGGGCTGCTTTCATCCCAATAGAGTTGTGCTGCGTAGCGCTGCAGACTGGCCGACGCGACACGAAGATCCTCAGCCGTGTTCCGCATCCGCCGCTCTCTCAACAGCAGCCCATCCTTGAAAGCCACGGCCGCCCGGGAGTACCACTGCGTCTGCCCAGCTGCATGCACCTGTTCGCGCAGGCCGTCCATAGTATCCGCCGCCTGGGCCAGCCGGGCGGACAGCTGCGCAACATCGTCCCCGCACGGCGGCAGGTGGCCGGCCGCCGTCGTCATTTCCTGCCTCCTTTCCCCAACAACCGGTCCCGTACCGGTCCCTTATGGCCCGTCACCAAAGGCCGGTCCCTCGGGCCTCGGAAACACCCGAACTCCTGTCCTGCTATCGACGTTAGGCGTCGCCGGAAGTCCCCACCAGATCCGGAACGGGCTATGTGTTGCCCGGCGACCGGTGGCCGGCGTGTGCAGGAGAAGTGGGCCAAACGAGGCGCGCCGGCAGTTCATGAAAGAATTGCCGTATGTCTGAAACTGCCGCCACAGCCGAATCTGCCGCGCCCCGCACCCCATCGGGACGCCTGTCCCTGGCCGCCGCACCGGAGCGCATCGCCCTGGGGCCCCTGGACGGCCGCTACCAGGGCGCCGTCGCGCCGCTGGTGGACTATCTCTCCGAAGCCGCCCTGAACCGGGACCGCGTCGCCGTCGAAGTGGAGTGGCTGATCCACCTGACCAGCGACTCCGTGCTGCCGGGCACGGCCCCTTTGAGCGAAGAACAGCAAGCCCAGCTGCGCGCCATCGTGACAGACTTCAACGCCACCTCCGTCGCCGAGCTGGCCGAGATCGAGAAGGTCACCGTCCACGACGTGAAGGCCGTGGAGTACTACATCGGGCGCCGCCTGCCCGCTATCGGGGCCGAAAACCTGACCCCGCTGGTCCACTTTGGCTGCACGAGCGAGGACATCAACAACCTCTCTTACGCCCTTGGCGTCAAAGGTGCCGTGGAGAACGTCTGGCTGCCGGCCGCCGAGGCCCTGGTCGCCAGGATCTCTGGCATGGCCGAGGCCAACCGCAGCATCCCGATGCTCTCGCGCACGCATGGCCAGCCCGCCACGCCCACCACGCTGGGTAAGGAACTCGCCGTCGTCGCCCACCGGCTGGGCCGCCAGCTGCGCCGGATCGGGAAGACCGATTATCTGGGCAAGATCAACGGCGCCACCGGCACGTACGCCGCACACTATGCCTCCGTCCCGGAGGCGGACTGGCAGCAGGTGTCCCGCAGTTTCGTGGAGGGTCTGGGGCTGACCTGGAACCCGCTGACCACGCAGATTGAAAGTCACGACTGGCAGGCCGAACTGTATGCCGACATGGCACGCTTCAACCGGATCCTGCACAACCTCTGCACGGATGTCTGGAGCTACATCTCGATCGGCTACTTCGCCCAAATCCCGGTGCCCGGCGCCACCGGATCCTCCACGATGCCGCACAAGGTCAACCCGATCCGCTTCGAAAACGCGGAGGCCAACCTGGAGATCTCCTGCGCCCTGCTGGACACGCTCGCGGCCACTCTGGTCACCAGCCGCTGGCAGCGCGACCTCACGGACTCCTCCTCGCAGCGCAACATCGGCGTCGCTTTTGGCCACTCGCTGCTGGCCATCAACAACGTCCTGGGCGGTCTGGACCGGCTGGACACGGCGGAGGCCGTGCTGGCCGACGACCTGGACCACAACTGGGAGGTCCTGGGCGAGGCGATCCAGATGGTGATGCGCGCGGAGGCCATCGCCGGCGTTCCCGGGATGGAGAACCCCTACGAGCGGCTCAAGGACCTGACCCGCGGGCACCGAGTGGACGCGGCCCGGATGAAGGAGTTCGTGTCCGGCCTGGGCCTTTCCGCGGCGGCCGAGGCGCGGCTGCTGGCCCTCACGCCCGGCGGCTACACGGGCATCGCGGCCGCGCTGGTGGACCACCTGGGCGACTGACTCGGCGGAGATCCCGGCGCTGGACCGGGGGTGTCGCTTCCCAGGGACCGACGACGGCGGCGCTCACCCCGCGCGGTGGGGCCGGTTGAGGACGGCGCCTCCGGATTACGGAGAAGGCGGAAGGCTGGGATCAGCCGCCGGCCACGGACTGGATGATCAGGACCTCCTGGCCGGGCTGCACTTCGGTGGCGGTCCCGCGCAGCCGGCGGACGTCGTCGCGCTCCACATAGACGTTGACGTAACGCCGCAGCGCACCGGTTTCGTCGCGGACCCGCCGGTTGAAGATGGGGAACTGCGCCCCGATCACATCCAGCATCTCCGCAACGGAGACCGGACCCTCGACGGCAAGCCGCAGCTCCTGCTGCCCGTCCGTGAACTGGCGCAACAGGTTGGGGACCTGCACCGTCACATCTGCTGTCACTGAACTCCCCGGATTCCTTCCGTCCCTGCCGATCCTGGCCCTTGCCGACCCTGACCCTTGCCGATCCAGCCGCGCGCCTGCCGCGGCTAGCCGGCGACGACGGCGGCCCGGACGCAGAGCACGTCCGGCAGGTGCGAGATGACTTCGCTGAACGAGGCGCCCTCATCAGCGCTGGCGTAGACCGAGCCGCCCCGGGTGCCGAAGTAGACGCCCGCGGGCTCGGCCGGATCGATTGCCGCCGCGTCCCGCAGCACCACGTTGTATTCGTGCTGCGGCAGTCCGGTATCCAGCCGCAGCCAGCTTGCCCCGGCGTCATCGGTGCGGTGCACCGCAAGTTTGCCCTCCGGCGGGATCCGCTCGCCGTCGGCCTTGATGGGGATCACCCAGGCCGTGCCGGAGCGCCGCGGGTGCGTCATCATTACGAAGCCGAAGTCCGCCGGCAGCCCCTGGGCAATCGAGGTCCAGCTGTCCGCGTTGTCATCGGAGCGGTAGACGCCGTGGTGGTTCTGGGCAAAGAGCCGCTCATCCACCTCCGGATCGCGGGCAATCTTGTGCACGCACTGACCGAATTCCGGGTTCGGATCGGGCATGAAATAGGCGGAGATGCCGTGGTTTCGAGGCTGCCAGGACCGGCCGCCGTCGGTGCTGCGGTAAACGCCGCCGGTGCTCATCGCCACGTGCACGGTGTTTTCATCCACCGGGCTGGGCAGCACGGTGTGGGCGGCCGCGCCGCCGAAGCCGGCACCCCATTGCGTGCGGTGTGGGTGGTCCCACAGCCCGCGGTTGAGTTCAAAGTGTTCGCCGCCATCGGTGGACTTCCAGACGGAGATCGGCTCGCAGCCCGCCCAGACGACACCGGGACGGTCCGCCGAATCGGGTTGGATCTGCCAGACGCGTTCCAGCGCCGAACCCGTATCCTCGGGAAACTGGATGGCTCCCTGCTCCGGCTCGTTCCAGGTGGCCCCGAGGTCATCCGAATGCGCGACGGTGGGCCCCCAATGCTCGCTCCGGACGCCGACCATGATCCGGGTGCGTCCGCCGCGGGTGTCGATGCCGATGCTGGGGATCTCGTTCATGAAGAAGTGCGGGCCGGTGAAACTCCAGTGTTCCCGGTCCTGGCTGCTGGCCAGCCACATGCCTTTTTTGGTGCCGATCGCTAAAACCACTGTCTGCGCGGATGCCATGCACCTATTCGACCACCCCGTCGCGGCCGCCGCAATGGTTTGGCGTCAGCCTCCTTCCCCGGCCGGCTTCCCGCCCGCCCCGCCGGGAGCGCCAGGCTGGAAGGGGCCAGGCTGGTAGGCGTCAGGCCGCGCCGAACCGCACGGCGGCCCGAGCCTTCGCCCTCACGGCGTCCTCCTCCCGGCTTCTGGCCGGGGCGTGCGTTACCAGTGAGTCGAGCAGCCGCTGGGTGGTCTGCGCGATCTCCCGCACGGCCAGCTCAAAGGCTTCCTCATTGGCTCTGGAGGGTTTCGTGCTGCCGCTGACCTTGCGCACATACTGCAGGGCCGCGGCGTCGACCTCCACCGTCGTCGCCCTGGGTTCAAAGTTGTAAAGGGTCCGGATATTTCGGCACATAGACCCATGATAGGCACAGGGTTCAGCCCATGACCAAGCCCCCGTTGATGTCCAGCGTGGCCCCTGTCACCCACGACGATGCATCGCTGAGCAGGAACAACGCGGCACCGGCAATATCGGCCGGCGTTCCGAGCCGACCCAGCGGATGCCCCTGGGCCACACGGTCGCGGACCTCCTGCGGCGTGTTCTCCCACCGCTCGGTCAGCACCGCTCCGGGCGCCAGCGCGTTAACCCGCACGCCGTGACCGGCAACCTCGGCGGCCGCCTGCCTCATCAGCATCAGCAGGCCTGCCTTGGCCGCGCCGTAAGCGGGATTCGCCGGAGTCCGGACACGGCCAGCGGTGGATGACATCACCAACACCGAGCCGGCGCCCCGCTGCACCATCGGCGGCAGGAAAGTCTTGAGCGTCAGGAAGGTGGAGGTCAGGTTCGCATCCACGATCCGTCGGAAGTCCGCAGCTGCCAGCTCCATCACCGACGACGGCGCTCCGTCACCTCCGGCGATCGCGGCCACCAGGTCCACCCGCCCGAAGGTGCGCTCGGCCGCTTCCAGGAGTCCCACCGTCGAGCCCTCATCAACGAGATCCGACGCGTGGAAGGCCACCGTGCCTCCGGCGTTGCGGATGGCCTCCACCTGCCGGGCCAGGGCCGCTTCATCCCGGGCGGCAAGCAACACATTGACCCCCTGGGCGGCCAGGGCCACGGCGATTCCCGCGCCGATGCCCCGCGACGCCCCGGTGACGACGGCGGTCCTGCCGCGCAGATCCGGGTACTCCGCTGCGCTGATTTCTCCGGTCATGATGGCCCCTTCGGTGACGGCTGTCCCTCGCCCCTGCTTCCATCTCCTCACATCCAGCAGGTTGAGGGGACACTTCGCGCCCATGTTTTTGAAAAGTATGGGCGCGAAGTGCGATCTGAACGTGGTAGTGCCAGCGACAAACTGGCACTGGCTTGGAGCGGGGATCCGGAGCAGGCTGGTTGGTATGACAATCACATTAATTACCGGCGCCAACAAGGGCCTTGGCTATGAGACCGCCCGGCAGCTGGTCGCGGCCGGGCACACGGTCTACCTCGGAGCGCGCGACGTCGCCAGGGGCCAGGCCGCGGCCGACGAGCTGGGTGCCACCTTCATCCAGCTGGACGTCACCGACGATGCATCCGTCGAGGCCGCAGCGGCGCGCCTGTCTGGCGAGGCCGGCCGGTTGGATGTCCTGGTCAACAACGCCGGCATCCCCGGCAGATTCGCGCCTCCGGCTGACGTGACGGCGGACGCGGCGCTGGCCGTCTACCAGGTCAACGTCTTCGGCATCATCCGCACCACGCACGCGTTCCTGCCGCTGCTCCGGGAATCCGGCGGGGCAATCGTCAACGTCAGCAGCGGCATGGGATCGCTGGCCATCACCTCGGATCCGGACCGGCGGGAGTCCACCCTGCATTCGGTGGTCTACTCCTCCTCCAAGGCAGCGGTCAACATGGTGACCAGCCAGTACGCCAAGGCGTTTCCTGAGCTGCGCATCAACGCCGTCGATCCCGGCTTTACGGACACGGACTTCAACGGCCACCGCGGCACGCAGACGGTGGCCGAGGGCGCGGAGATCATCGTGAAGATGGCGCTGGGGGATGCGGATACGGGGACCTATGTCTCCCGCGCCGGAACCGTTCCCTGGTAGGACCGGGCACCGGTTGATGGCCCTGATGCCTCGCTGAGTGTGGAGCTCTGCCCCAAAAACCGCGTTTTTGTGGGGCAGATCTCCACACTCGGCGAGGGGCGGGTCAGGAGTGGCCGGCGGGGATGCGTTCGGCTGCCCACACGGCGGGCAGCGGCTCCAGGTCGCGGGCGTGGTCCAATTCCGGATGGCCCGGACCGCGCAGTTCGTCCACGCGGACCAGGATGACGCCCGAGACGATCAGCGCGCCGCCCAGCAACTGGATGGGGCGCGGCAGCTCCCCCAGCAGCAGCCAAGCCCAGACCACGGCAAAGAGCACCTCGAACAGCGCCACGAACGAGGCCACCTTCGAACCGAGCCCGCGGGTGGCGATGATGCCGGCGACGTAGGCGAAGACGGTCGTGACCAGCACCAGGCCGAGCATGGGCAGCAGCCAATAGACTTCCTGGCCGGCAAAGACGGCGTTTCGGGTGGAGTAGACCAGGGGCATCACGCCCAGCGAGCCCAGACCGAAGATCAGGGCAGCACCCACGATCATGCCTCCTCCTGCCATCAGCACCGGCGGGACATTGTCGTCTGCCCGGGCGGACATGATGAAGAACGCGGCGGAACAGACGGCCGCGGCCAGCCCCCAGAGCACTCCTTCGACGTCCAGCTTTTGCGACCCGGCGAGATCCAGCACCAGCAGCAGACCGCCCATGGCGCAGAGTCCGCCAAGGATGGTCAGCAGCCGCGGGTGCTTTCTGCTCCGCAGCCAGACCCAGCAGACCAGCAGGACGGGCGAAAGGTACTCCAGCAGCAGTGCCACGCCCACGGACAGGTGCTGCACGGCGTTGAAGTAGAACAGCTGGCACAGCGCGATGGGCACGATCCCGTAGAGGGCGATCCGGCCCAGTGACCGCCGGACCGTGGACCATTGCCGGACCAGGACGACCACCACTGGAACCAGCAGGACGACGCCGGCCCCTCCGATGCGTACGGCTACAGCCGCGCCCGGGGACCAGCCGCTCTCAAAGAGCGATTTGGCGAACGATCCGGAGAGGCCGAAGGCAGCCGCGGACACCAGGGCGAACCACAATCCGGAAGTTCCGAACCGGCGGGGGGTGAGGGCGGCGTTCATGAGGGCTCCGTGCGGGTTTGGTGCAAGCGCGTCCTTGACCGGCACGCGCTGTCACGATTAAAGGCTGTCACGAGTAAAAGATGTCACGAGTAAAAGAAGTTATACTAGTGACAATACTTTCCCGGCCTGTCAGGAGTCAACATGATCTTTGCTAATGACACAGAGCAGGCCCTGCTCTCGGCTGCCGCATTAATCAACACCGGTTCCGGGGACGTCGACACGCTGACCACACCGGAAGATCTGGATGCCTTCATCGTGGAGCAGCAGTTCTCCGGCTCAAGGACCCACGACGCAGCCGAGCTGCGGTCCATACGCCGTCTGCGGACGCAGCTGCGCGAGATCTGGACCGCCCCGGAAGACGCGGCGGCCCGGCTGACCAATGTTGTGCTGGCCAACGCCCGGGCCCTCCCCCAGCTGGTCAAGCACGACCAGTGGGACTGGCATCTGCACGCCACCACTCCGGAGGCTCCGCTGGCCCTGCGGATGGGTACCGAGGCCGCGATGGCGCTGGTGGATGTGATCAGGGGCAAGGAGCTCGAACGCCTGCGCGTCTGCGCCGCGGATGACTGTGAAGCGGTCGTCATCGACCTGTCGAAAAACCGGTCGCGGCGCTTCTGCGATACCGGAAACTGCGCCAATCGGGCCCATGTCGCGGCCTACCGCCGACGGAAGGCGGAGCTGGCGTAAGGCGGAGCGACCCCGCGCGCGCCGCCCCGCCGTCGTCGGCCCCTGTCCTTCTACTTCAGGGTGCCCGCGGAAACGGAGCCCTGCAGCTGGCGCTGGAAGATCACATAGACAATCAGTACCGGGATCACCGTGACGGTAACCGCCGCAAACAGCGCGCCAAAGTCGACGGCGTATCCCATCTGGCCGGCGAAGGCCGCCAGCCCCTGGGAGAGGACGCGCGGACCCGCGGCATTGATGGAAACGGGGATCAGGAACTGGTTCCAAAGCCCAAGGAAGTTGAAGATGGCCACCGACGCAATTCCGGGCTTGGCCATCGGCAGCATGACCTGGAAGAAGGTCCGCCATTCCCCCGCACCGTCAATAGCCGCCGCCTCAGCTATCTCGTTCGGGAGCGTTTTGAAGAAGGAGAAAAGGAAGAACACCGTGAACGGCAGGGCGAAGGCAACGTAGGTGACGATCAGGCCGGGCAGCGTGTTCAACAACCCGATGTTCCGCAGGATGAAGAACAACGGGACCATGGCCAGGAAGATCGGGAAGGTCAGCCCGGCCAGCAGCAGGTAGTAGATGGCCCGGCTGCCGGGAAAGGAGTAGCGGGCCAGCACGTAGGCGCACATGGCCCCGAGTGTCATGACGATCACCAGGGCACAGCCCACCACTATGACGGAATTGAGGAAGTAGCTTCCGATCCCCGCACTGGTCCAGGCGCGCGCGTAGTTGTCGAAGTGCCAGACGGACGGCAGCGCAAAAGGAGAGGCAAAGATCTCGCTGGAGGACTTAAAGGAGGACATGAACGTCCACAGCAGCGGGAGAATCACGATCAGGGACCAGATGGTCAGCGCCGTGTGGGATACGGCGCCGACGACTTTGTCCCCGCGCGTCGCCGCCGGCGTCCGCGGTTCGAAATGCAGTGACTTCCGTGGCGTGGCTTCAACGTTGGTAGCCATTACTGGGACACATCCTTACTGCCGCCGGTGAGCCGGTTGATCAGGAACACCAGGCCGGAGAAGAGCAGTGTCATTATGGCCAGGACCACGCCCATGGCGCTGGCCAGACCGAACTGGCCCTTGTTGAAGGCCGTGAAGAACAGCTGCTGCGACATAACCAGCGTGGAGTTGTTGGGGCCGCCGCCGGAGTTCAGTGCGGCCATGTAGACAAAGGCATCCAGGGCCAGGATGCCCATGTAGATGTAGGCGGTCTGGATGTTGTCCCGGATCAGCGGAATGGTGATGGAGATGGCGGTGCGGAACCGTCCAGCCCCGTCAATGCGGGCCGCCTCGAAGAGCTCGGCTGGAATGCCCTTGATGCCGGCAACGAAGAGCACCATGTAGAACCCCACGAAGCCCCAGATAATGACGAACATCGTGGCGATCATGGCTGTACGCTCGTCCCCGAGCCAGGGGAAGGACTTGGCCTGGTCCAGTCCCAGCGAGGTCAGGATCCCGTTCAGCAGGCCGCTGGAGGGATCATAGATCTGGCCCCACATGATGCCGATGGCGATGGCCGGAATGGTGTAGGGGAAGAAGGAGACCACGCGGTAGAAGCTGGAGTTGCGCAGTCCCTTGATCTGGCCCTTGCTGCTGCCTCCCACCGTGACCAGCGTAGCCAGCACCAGGGAGAGGATAATCGTGACGATGGGCAGCACGATCACCAGCAGGATGTTGTTGCCCACGGCCTTCAAAAAGATGTCGTCGGAAAACAGCCGCTGGTAGTTGGACACGCCGATGAAGTTCATGTTCGGCGTAAATCCGGACCAGTCAGTCATGGAGTAGTAGAAGGCCTGCGCGAAGGGCGATATGACAAATATCAGGTAGATCGCCAGCGGCACGCCCAGGAACACCACCATGAAACTGACCTTGTCGAATGTCAGTTTTTTCCGGCGCTGCCGGGCAGCGGCGGTCTTGCCGCTGCCCGGTTGCGCTTTGGTATCTAGAGGAATCACTTCACTTCAATCTTCTTAACGGAACTGTCGTTGCGGACCTTGTCCGTGATGCTTTGCAGACCCGACGTCAGCGTCGCGACGTCGGACTTGCCGTCCAGGAAGGTGTTCCAGACAACCAGCATGTCCTTGTTCATGCCGTACAGGTCGATGAAGTTCCAGGTGTAGATCTTGGAGCCTGCGGCATCGAGCATCTTGGTCTGGGACACCAGCGCCGTGGAGCCGAAGCCATCGGCCGGAACGGTGCCCTTGATGATGGTCGGGGCCAGCTTGGTCTTGGCGAAGTTCGTTGCCGCGTCCTTGGAGAGCATGACCCGGAGCAATTCCTTGCCGCCGGCCACGTTTTTGCCCTGGGAGGGCACGATGTACGGCTCGCCGGCCGCGCTGTGCAGGGCCTCGTAGGGGAACTTCCCGCCGGAGCTGAGGGCCGGGACCGGTGCGCCGGTCATCTTGAAACCGGCCTTGGTCTGGTCCTTCATCTCGTTCTCGATCCAGGACCCGGACGGGTACAGCAGGGCGTCCTGGGCATTGCTCCACTGGGCCTGGGCCGCAGTGAACTGGGTGCCGGAGCCGCCGGGCTTGAAGTAGCCGGCCGCGACGCACTTCTGCATCGCGCCGAATACGCCCTGCAGCGCGGGCTGTGACCAGCAGCCCGGCTTCAGGTTCTCCAGGGCCAGCCGGACGTCGTCGCCGGCTTCCTTGATCGCGGAGGCGATCGCCAGCTCCTGATAGTACGTTGCAGCTTCCTTGCCCCAGACGAAGAGGTACTTGCCCTTCTCCTTCGCCTTGGCGCCGAGGGCCAGTACATCGTCCCAGGTCTTCGGGAAAGTCCACCCGTTCTCATCGAACAGGCTGGCGGAGTACCACATTGCGTAGACCGTTAGCACGTAGTTCAGCGCCGCCAGCTTGCCATCGAAGGTACCCGGTGCCAGCACACCCTCATAGAGCGTGTCCTTGATGACCGAGCCTTCGAGGTTTTTGGCGTTGACCACCGAGGTCAGGTCCTCCAGCTGCGCCAGGATCGTGCTGAAGCCGATGGACTTGGCGCCCGAGTTGTCGATCAGGTCCGGCGGGTTGCCACCGACAAAACGGGGCTGAAGTTCCTGCGAGATATCGGTTGAGGGCGCGATCTTGGCGGTGGATCCGGCATGGACGGACTCAAGCTTCTTTCCGGCAAAGTCCACGTAGTCTATGCCGTAGCCGCCCTTGAAGATCACCGCGTCAATGGTGGACTTGTCCGCCATGCCGAACGGGTTGGTGTCCGAGACCGTTCCGGTGGGGCCTGCATTGGTGCTGCCGCCGCCCCCGGCGCAGGATGCCAGCGATCCGCCCAGCGGCACGAGGACCGCCATGGCCAGAGCTCCGCGGAGGAAGCCGCGGCGTTCCAGTGGCTTGTTCTGAATGTTCATTGTTACTGCCTTCCCTTAGTGGA
>JBBRKU010000003.1:0-16747 GCA_038231735.1 Actinomycetales bacterium
CGCCGCGGCTCTGATGCTGGAGGGCAAGGTGGGCATTCTGCGCACCATGCCGGAACCGGACAGGGGTGCCACCGAGCGGTACCGGCTGCAGACCGTCGCGCTGGGCAAGCCGTGGCCGGAGGGGATGCCCTACGGGGACTACCTGCGCTCGCTGAACATCAGCGATCCGAAGCAGGTCGCGCTGATGCACGCGGCAACCTCGCTGTTCCGCGGGGCCGGCTACACCCCGTTCGACGGCGCCGCCCCGGAACGCACGGTCCAGGCCGCCGTCGCGGCTCCCTACGCCCACACCACCGCCCCGCTGCGCCGGCTGGTGGACCGCTTTGTGCTGGCCATCTGTGCCGCGCTCAGCGCCGGCGAAGAAGTCCCGCAGTGGGCCCGCGACGCCCTGCCAGCGCTGCCCGCCATCATGGCCGCGTCGGACCAGCTGGCCAACAAAGTGGACCGTGCCGCCGTCGACGCCGTAGAGGCCGCGCTGCTCAGCTCCCACATCGGGCAGGAGTTTGACGCCGTCGTCGTGTCCGGCCCCAGGAGCAACGGCAACGGTAACGGCAACGCCACGCGGAGCGTAATCCAGATCAAGGATCCGGCGGTTTCGGCGTACTGCGAGGGCTCGCTGGAACCCGGAAGCACGGTCCGCGTCGAGCTGCTGCAGGCGGATATCGCCACCCGGACGGTGCTCTTCCGGGAAGTCTGAGGGTTCTTCCGTTCGGCGCCATGGGCAGCCGAGACTGATCCCTCGCGCGGGTTCAGTCCCTGCGGTCCCAGGGGTTAACCAAGTGAAGGCCAAGGCCTTCGAAGTCCTTAAGGTTGCGCGTGGCCAATGCGGCTCCGCGATGGAGGCAAATTGAGGCGATCATTCCATCCTCCACGTTCAGCGGCTGACCGGAGGCCCGTCGCGACTCGCGATTCTTTGCATATATGCGCGCAGCTGGTTCGTCGTACGGAAGCACCCGATCGGTGTAGGTTGCCAGGATTTGTTCAATGGCCGCCGTCAGTCCGTCACGCCGTCGGCCCTCTGGAAGGAACCGCACTCCGGTCAGGATCTCACCCACACTTATAGAGGTGAGGCCCATCTCTTCCCCTGAGTTGGAGAACCAGCTGAGAACGGCCGGATCCGGGCGTGCCCGCAGCGGCTCCGATAGAACGTTCGTGTCAAGAACAATCACGCTAAATCGGGTTCTCGAGGGGCTGAACGAGCCGGAAGGTCAAGGGCCTCGCCGCGGAATCCCGCTGTGGCCTCAAGCCACGCCGCTGCAAAATCCTCTCCAGCCACAGCAGCACTGAGAATGGCGCGCGCCTCGGCTTCCATCGACCGATTGTGCGCAGCCGCCCGCTGTTTGATCCGACGCCGGACTTCGGCATCGAGATTTCGGACAGTAATTGCAGCCAAGACGCGCCTCCTCGACCGGTTCCAATTGTGCTATCAATGCTAGCATGATGGCCCTCTTTCGGTCCCCGGTGCGCCGAATCGTACAGCGCACCCCTCCGACCAGTTAGACTGGAGGGGTAGATATGGATGCCCGGTCGTTGATTGATTCTCTTCTGATGTCAACAAGCCCGCCCCTATGCGATCTTATGATGCTGGTCCGCACGCCTGGAAATTACCGAGGCGGCGGCCGGCAAACAATTGTTAGCCCGCGATCGGCTTCCGCTGGATGTGCCGCCCTGGCTGGCTCCGTTCGGCGCCCTCACCGGCGGCCGGCGTCGAGCCTTCCGGCGGCACCTGACTGGACGAATTGAGCGGTACGCAATTGAACACTGAAAACCAGACCCACCTGCACGCGGACAACAGCGAAGATGAGCTGACGGTCGAGGCGACGCTGAGCACCACCGAAGAGCCGCACCACGAGCGCGCGGAAACCTTCGCCGATTTCAATGTCCGTGCGGACATTGTCTCCGCCCTGGCCGACGCCGGCATTATCCACCCCTTCCCCATCCAGGCCATGACGTTGCCGGTGGCCCTGGCCGGTCATGACATCATCGGCCAGGCCAAGACCGGAACCGGCAAGACGCTGGGCTTCGGCATTCCCGCGCTGCAGCGCGTGGTGGGCCTGACGGACCCGGGCTTTGCCAAGCTCCCGGCCCCCGGGGCCCCGCAGGCCATGGTCATCGTGCCGACCCGCGAACTCGCGGTCCAGGTCGCCAATGATCTGGCCACCGCCTCCCGGCACCGCGGCGCCCGCATCGCCACCATCTACGGCGGCCGCGCCTATGAGCCGCAGATCGAGTCCCTGACCAAGGGCGTGGAGATCGTCGTCGGAACCCCCGGCCGGCTGATCGACCTGTATAAGCAGAAGCACCTGAATCTGGCGAACGTCAAGCTGGTGGTCCTGGACGAGGCCGACGAAATGCTGGACCTGGGCTTCCTTCCGGATGTTGAAACACTCATTGCCGGCACCCCGGCCGTCCGCCAGACGATGCTGTTCTCCGCCACCATGCCCGGAGCCGTCGTCGCGATGGCCCGGCGCTACATGACCCAGCCGACGCACATCCGCGCCGCGGACCCGGACGATGAGGGCCTGACCAAGCGGGACATCCGCCAGCTCATCTACCGCGCCCACAGCATGGACAAGGCCGAGGTGGTGGCCCGCATCCTGCAGGCCCGCGGTCGCGGCCGGACCATCATCTTCACCAAGACCAAGCGCACCGCCGCCAAGGTGGCCGAGGAGCTGGTGGACCGCGGTTTCGCCGCCGCCCCGATCCACGGCGACCTGGGCCAGGGCGCCCGCGAGCAGGCGCTGCGGGCGTTCCGCAACAACAAGGTGGATGTGCTGGTGGCCACCGACGTCGCCGCCCGCGGCATCGACGTCGACGACGTGACGCACGTGATCAACTACCAGTGCGTCGAGGACGAAAAGATCTACCTGCACCGTGTTGGCCGCACCGGCCGCGCCGGTAACAAGGGCACCGCGGTGACGTTTGTGGATTGGGATGACATGCCGCGCTGGGGCCTGATCAACAAGGCACTGGGCCTGAGCGTGCCGGAACCGGTGGAAACCTACTCCAATTCCCCGCATCTGTTTGCGGATCTGGACATCCCGGAGGGCACCAAGGGCAGGTTGCCGCGCGATAAGCGGACCCATGCCGGCATCGATGCCGAGGTCCTGGAGGATCTGGGCGAAACGGGCAAGCGCAACGCCAGCCCCCGTTCCGGTGGCCGTGATTCAGGGCGCGACGGCGGCTCCCGCGACGGCGGACGTTCCGGCGGCCGCGCCGGGCGCTCCGAGGCTGCCACCACCAACGGTGCCTCCGGCGGCGCCGGTGACGGCGGACGGTCCCGCAGCCGCCGTCGTCCCGCCGCAGCCGGCGACGCTGCCGGGACCGGTGCTGCTGCTGCCAGCGCACCGGCTGCCGGCGCCACCGAAACCGCCGAGGGTTCGACGGCTTCGCGCCCGAGGCGGAACCGCAGCCGCACACGCCGCCGCAACGGTGAGGTAGTCGGCCAGCCGGATTCCTCAGCGGCCGAGTAGCCGCCGGATCCGTCCGCGACCCATGAGCGAAGAACTATGGCCGCCGGCCGGTGGCGGGAACCTGGTGGTGCATGCGGACAATGCAGCATACCTGCCGACGCTGCCTGACGGCGCCTTCACGCTGATCTATATTGACCCGCCGTTCAACACCGGGCGGGTGCAAAGCCGCCAGCAGACCACTATGGTCCGCAGCGACAGCGGCTCCCGGGTAGGATTTGCCGGGCGCAGCTACGACACCATCAAGGGCGCGCTGCACAGCTACGACGATGCGTTCAGCGACTACTGGTCCTTCCTGGAACCGCGGCTGCTGCAGGCGTGGCGGCTGCTGGCCGAAGACGGGACGCTGTATCTGCACCTGGACTACCGTGAAGTGCACTACGCCAAGGTCATGCTGGACGCTATTTTCGGCCGGGAATGCTTCCTGAACGAGATCATCTGGGCCTACGACTACGGCGCCAGGGCCAAGAGCCGCTGGCCCGCCAAGCACGACAACATTCTGGTGTACGTGAAGAACCCGGCCAAATACCATTTCAACAACGCCGAGGTGGATCGGGAGCCGTACATGGCGCCCGGGCTGGTGACGCCGGAGAAGCGCGAGCGCGGCAAGTTGCCCACGGACGTGTGGTGGCACACCATCGTCTCCCCCACGGGCAAGGAGAAGACGGGTTACCCCACGCAGAAACCGGAGGGTCTGCTGCGGCGCGTGGTGGCCGCGTCGTCGCGGCCGGGCGACTGGGTGCTGGACTTCTTCGCCGGTTCCGGCACGTTCGGCGCCGTGGCGGCGTCGCTGGAGCGGAAGTTTGTCTGCGTGGACCAGAACCCACAGGCCATCGACATCATGACCAAACGCCTCGGCGGCCTCGCCGACGTCGTCACCCCCTGACAACTGTGCCTCAGGGACGGACGACGGCGGTTCCGGTCGCCAGTTCTTCGATCCGCGCGAGCACCTCGGGCGCGGTCAGGTTTTCGCCCAGCAGGTTAGGCTTCCCCGCACCGTGGTAATCGGAGGACCCGGTCACCAGCAATCCCTTAGCGGCGGCCAGCTTACGCAACCACGCCCGGCCCTCCTGCGAGTTGTCCCGGTGGTCCACCTCCAGGCCCAGCAGGCCGGCGTCGATCATCTCGTTGTACGTCCCCTCCCCCACCACGCGCCCACGTGCCGTGGCCACCGGATGGGCAAAGACGGGCACCCCGCCGGCGGCCCGCACCAGCTGGACCGCCAGCACCGGGTCCGGAGCATAATGCGTGAGGAAGTAGCGCGAGTGGGACGTCAGGATGCCGGCGAACGCCTCGGTCCGGTCCGCCACCACGCCGGCGGCAACCAGCGCATCGGCAATGTGCGGCCGCCCCACCGTGGCACCCGGGGCAACATGCTGGGTCACATCGTCCCAGTTCAGCGGGTAGTCCTCCGCAAGGCGTTCCACCATCCGTTCCGCCCGGCTGAGCCTGGCGTCCTTGGATTTGCCGATCTCCTCCAGCAGTCCCGGGTTCAACGGATCGTGCAGGTAGGAGAGCAGATGCACCGTGATTCCCTCCGAGGTGCGGCAGGAGACTTCCATTCCTGGCACCAGCGCGATGCCCAGCTCGCGGGCGGCGGCGGCGGCCTCCTGCCAGCCGGCGGTGGAGTCGTGGTCGGTCAGGGCAATCACATCCAGCCCGGCGCCCTTGGCCGCGGCCATCAGCACGGCCGGCGGCTGGGTGCCATCGGAAATATTGGAGTGCGCATGCAGATCAATCCTCACTCCCCTAGCCTACGTCGGCCGGCGCGCACCCGGACGGCCCCTGCGGCCCCTCCGCTGCGGGCATCCGGTGGCAAAACGTCCGGCAGCGGTGAGAGACTGGACGGGTGAATGAGTCAGAGCAGCCTCAAGCAGGCACAGCAACCACAGCACCCACTGCCACTCCCGTTACCCCCGAGGCCACGGACGAAAATGCCGCGGCAGACCAGCCGCTGGAGGACCGTGTCAACAACCGGTCCCAGAAACCCGAATCGGAGGCGTTCCGGAAGTTCATGGCCAGCGACTGGGCTCCCGCGACGCAGGACCTACCGGTCCGCGACGACGTCGCGGACTTTGCCGCGCGCCGCCGTCGTGCCAATTCCGAGCAATTAAAGGGCGAGCGCCAGGTGATCCCGGCCGGACCGCAGAAGGTCCGCTCCAATGACACGGACTACCGCTTCCGCCCGCATTCCGGCTTCGCCCACCTGACCGGCCTGGGCGTGGACCATGAGCCGGACGCGGTGCTGATCCTGGAACCCACCGATGAGGGCAAGGGCGACGACGACGGCAATCACCACGCGACCCTGTACTTTCGCCCGCTGGCGGGCCGGGACACCGAGCAGTTCTACGCCAACGCGCGCACCGGCGAATTCTGGATCGGCCCGCGGCCGACGCTGGCCGAGTTCAAGTCCCGGCTGGGCCTGGCCACCGCACACATCGACGAGCTGGAGGTGGCCATCACCAAGAACGTCGGTGATCCCTCCATCGGCGGCATTTCCATCCGGCTGGTCCGCAAGGTCGACGAAGTCATCGACGCCCTGGTGGATACCGCCCGCTACAACACAGCCAAGAACCCGGAGGAGGCGGACCTCAGCCTGTTGGACGCACTGGACGCCAAGCTCACCGAGGCACTGTCCGAACTGCGCCTGCTCAAGGACGAGTGGGAAATCGAGCAGATGGAAATCGCCATCGCGGCCACCGTGGCCGGGTTTGCTGACATCGTCAGGGCCCTGCCCCGGGCTGTGACCCACCACCGCGGCGAACGCGTAGTGGAGGGCGCCTTCTTTGCCCGCGCCCGGGAAGAGGGCAACGAGCTGGGCTACGACACCATCGCCGCGGCCGGCAACAACGCCACCATCCTGCACTGGACCCGCAACACCGGCCACCTCACGCCGGGCGATCTGATCCTGGTCGACGCGGGGGTGGAAGCGGATTCGCTCTACACCGCGGACATCACCCGCACGGTCCCCATCAACGGCAAGTACTCCGAGGTGCAGCGCCGCGTGTATCAGGCGGTGCTGGACGCCGCGGACGCCGCGTTCGACGTCGCCGTCCCCGGCCGGAAATTCCGCGACGTGCACGCCGCCGCCATGGAGGTGCTGGCCGCACGCCTGGAGGCCTGGGGCCTGCTGCCCGTGCCCGCGGCCGAAGCGCTCACGCCCGAGGGCCAGCAGCACCGCCGCTGGATGCCGCACGGCACCAGCCACCACCTGGGCCTGGACGTGCACGACTGTGCGCAGGCCAAGCGGGAGCTGTATCTGGACGGCGTGATGACTGAGGGCATGATCTTCACGATCGAGCCGGGGCTGTATTTCAAGAACGAGGACCTGGCCATTCCGGCTGAGTACCGCGGCATCGGCGTCCGGATTGAGGATGACATCCTGATCACCGCGGACGGTCCGGTCAACCTCAGCAACGCCCTGCCGCGCACGCCGGAGGACGTGGAGTCCTGGATGGAAGGCATCTACGAGGCGGAGCAGGCCGCGGAGCACAAGCACGGCTGACGCCCGCCACCAACGACGGCGGCGGCCCGCACCTGGTGGTGCGGGCCGCCGTCGTTATTGGGCCTTGCTATGGCTGGGCCCTGCTATGGCTGGGCCCAGTTACCCATCGTGCAGTTACCCATCGTGTTGGGGCTGCTCCGCCTTCGGCGCGTGGGCCGGCCGGGCCGGCTGCTCCGGCGGGCCCTGCTCGGCGGATTCCGACTCCGCGGGCAGCCGGATTCCGTACTGCGGACGGCCGTCGGGCAGATCGTGATAGCTGCCCGGCGTCGGGCCGGCTTCCGGGACAATGGCGCCTTCCACCGGGGCCTGCGTCTGCGGATCGGCCAGGGGAGCGCCGGCATGATGCTCCGACGCAGCCGTTCCGCCGTAGGGATCGGTCCAGCCATCGGGGCGCTGCGGCGGTGCCTGCTGACTGTTCTGCTGACCGTGATAGGGCGCAGGCCGGGCCGCGGCCGTGCTCATCGGCAGCTGCGCCAGGATCCTGCGGGCCTCCCCGGAGTGGTCCGGCGCCACGATCACGTCGTAGCTGGAGGCCAGGACCTGGCTGGTGGAGGTGAAGTCCCGCTTGCCGCGCTGCATCGCATAGGTGGCGACGCCGAACAGCATCCAGAAGGCGGCACCCATCAGGATCGAGGTCATGATGGAGAAGTAGCCGCCGCCGGTAGCAGATGGCGGGGCAAAAACAGTCAGCAGGACGCCGACGAACAGACCGAACCATGCGCCCGTGAGCGCGCCGGACAGTGCGACGCGGGGATAGCTGAGCTTACCCGTCACGCGCTCCACCATCTTCAGGTCGTTGCCGACGATGGAGACCAGCTGGACCGGGAACTGCTGGTCCGCGAGGTAGTCCACGGCCTTCTGCGCATCCAGATACGAAGTGTAGGAACCCACCGAGTCTCCCGTGGGCACACTGCGCGACTCGTCAAGGGGCCGGGTCCGTCCAAAAAGGTTAGCCATATGCCCATTGTCTCCCATAACGACGGCGATTCGCATGGTTATCGCTGGCAGTGAACTCGGGCCGGGGCCCGGTGAGGCTCGGGGAGGATCGGCGCTCCACAACGGATGGCCGGAGAAAACGTCCTCCACGACGCCACAGAAGTCACAGCAGCACCGCAGGCACCAGCATCTGTTGCGGAGCGAAACCGCATGCGGCTAACCACGGCCGGGCAGGCCACCGGCATCCGTTGCCCAGTGAAAATAGCCCGGTGAAAATACCCGCCGTGGCGTAAGATGCCGCGCGAAATTGCCCCAATCTCCGCGCTTCGACGTAGCCTGTACTAGTGAGCACAAATCCCTCACGCGTCTTTGTTGCGCGTCTGCTAGGACTGGACGTTTTCGACCCGCTGGGTGACCGGCTGGGCCGATTGCGTGATGTCGTAGTGCTCGCGCGCGGCCAGCGCGGAGCCGCGCCACACGTGGTGGGCGTCGTCGTCGAGGTTCCGGGCAAGAAGCGGGTATTTGTGCCGATGACGCGCGTGACCTCCATTGACCAGACCCAGATCATCTGTACCGGGCTGGTCAATCTGCGCCGCTTTGAGCAGCGGGGTGCGGAGATGCTGGTGGTCGGGGAACTCTTTGACCGCCGGGTGGCCCTGATGGACGGCAGCGGGGACGCCATCGTCGAGGACATCGCGATGGACCAGCAGCGCAACGGCGACTGGCTGGTCTCCAAGCTCTCTGTCCGCCGCGGCACCTCCACGTCCCGGCTTCGTGGTCTGCGCCGCGGGCACACCCTGCTGATCGACTGGTCCGACGCCAACCAGGGCGCGGAAAATGAGCCGCAGGGCGCCAGCCAGTTCGTGGCCACCCATGAAGATCTCAAGGCCGCCGACTTCGCCGACGCGCTGCAGGAAATGAGCGACAAGCGCCGCATCGAAGTGGCCACCGAGCTGCAGGACCAGCGCCTGGCCGATGTGCTGCAGGAGCTGCCCGAAGAGGACCAAGTGAGTCTGCTGTCCGCGCTGGATAATGAACGCGCGGCCGATGTGCTGGAGGAAATGGACCCTGACGACGCGGCGGATCTGCTGGCGGACCTGTCCCCGGCCAAGGCCGAGGAGCTGCTCCGGCTGATGGCCCCGGAAGAGGCCGACGACGTCCGGCGGCTTTTGCAGTACGACGAGGACACCGCAGGCGGCCTGATGACCCCGGTCCCCGTCATCCTGCCACCGGAGGCCACCGTCGCGGAGGCCCTGGCCCATGTCCGCAGCGAGGAGCTTTCCCCCGCCCTGGCCTCCGCCATCTTCATCTGCCGCCCGCCGCTGGAAACGCCCACCGGCCGGTTCCTGGGCGTGGTGCACATCCAGCAGCTGCTGCGCAGTGCCCCGCCGGAACAGCTGGGCAGCATTATTGACAAGAATCTGGAACCGGTCTCCGACCACGCCAGCGTCAGCGAAGTCAGCCACATTATGGCCTCATACAACCTTAATTCCCTGCCGGTAGTGAACAAAGCCGGCCGCTTGGTGGGGGCGGTGACTGTTGACGACCTCCTGGACCATCTACTCCCGGACGACTGGCGAACCCATGAAGACGGCGCACCGATCAGGAAACTAGGAGGCCGTGTTGGCTGAGAAGCAACCGCGCAAGTACGGCGCGCTGGACACCCCGCGCGAGCTGCGCGCCAGAATGCTGCCCAATTTCGCCAGCGACCCGGACGCGTTCGGCCGTTTCGCCGAGCGCTTTGCCCGCTACATGGGCACGGCCAATTTCCTCTTCTACATGACGATCTTCGTGATCGTGTGGATCCTGTTCAACATCGTGGGCCTGTTCGGATTCCTGTGGGATCCGTACCCGTTCATTCTGCTCAACCTGTTCTTCTCCACCCAGGCCTCCTACGCCGCGCCCCTGATCCTGCTGGCGCAGAACCGGCAGGATGACCGGGACCGGGTCACGATCGAGCAGGACCGTGCCCGGGACGAACGCAACCTGGCGGATACGGAGTACCTCACCCGGGAGGTGGCGGCGCTGCGCATTGCGCTGCGCGAAGTGGCCACGCGCGACTTTGTCCGCTCCGAACTGAAGTCCGTGCTGGAGGAGCTGCTGTCCGCACAGGATTCCGACGACGAGCCGGACTCCGGTGACAAGCGGGAGAAGCCGCGTGACAGCCGGGACAGCAAGGGCGCGCCCCGGACCCAGAGCATCCCCAAGATCCGGACGGTCCGCAGCAGCGCGGCGACGACCGCCGGCTCGGGCAGCTGACTATGGCCGTGCCCGCTCAGGACTCCCTGCTGGCTGCCCTCGCCACGGTCATCGACCCGGAGCTGCGCCGCCCGATCACGGAGCTGGGCATGGTTGAGTCCGTGACGGTCGACGACGGCGGCCGGGTACGCGCCGTCGTGCGCCTCACCATTGCCGGCTGCCCGCTGCGCCAAACCATCACCGGCGATGCCTCCAAGGCGCTGGGCGCGCTCGACGGCGTCACCTCCGTTGACGTCGAGCTCACCGTGATGACCACCGAGCAACGCCAAGCCCTCAAGGAACAGCTCAAGGGCGTGGGAGGCCAGCGCGGTATCCCGTTCAACGAGCCCGGATCGCTGACCCGGGTCTATGCGGTGGCCAGCGGCAAGGGTGGCGTGGGCAAATCCAGCGTGACCGTGAACGTGGCCTGCGCGATGGCCGCCAAGGGCCTGCGCGTAGGCATCGTGGATGCGGACATCTACGGTTTTTCCGTCCCCGGACTGATGGGCATCACGCAGAGCCCCACCCAGGTGGACGAGATGATCCTGCCGCCGGTGGCGTACGGCGTGAAGGTCATTTCCATCGGCATGTTCGTCACCGGCAACCAACCCGTCGCCTGGCGCGGGCCGATGCTGCACCGGGCCCTGGAGCAATTCCTGACCGACGTGTACTTCGGGGATCTGGACGTTCTGTTCCTGGACCTGCCGCCGGGGACGGGCGACGTGGCGATCTCGGTGGCCCAGCTGCTGCCTAAGGCGGAGATCCTGGTGGTCACCACGCCGCAGAGCGCCGCCGCGGATGTTGCCGAGCGGGCCGGTGCCATCGCCCTGCAGACCGGGCAGAAGCTTGCCGGGGTTGTGGAGAACATGTCATATCTGCCCCTGCCGGACGGTGGGAGCATGGAACTCTTCGGCAGCGGTGGCGGGCAGATCCTGGCCGGGCGGCTCAGCCAGACCGTGAACGCCGAGGTGCCGCTGCTGGGCCAGATCCCGCTGGACATCGCCTTGCGGGAAGGTGGCGACCGGGGGACCCCTATCGTGCTCTGCGCCCCGGAATCTCCTGGGGCAGTGGCGTTGCAGGCCGTCGCGGATCAGCTCGCCTCGCGCCCGCGGGGCCTGGTCGGCCTACGGCTCGCCGTGGCGCCCAAGTAGCTGCACCCCGCCCTCTGCCACGCGTTCTGCGCGCCGAAAACGCACCCGCTGGTCGAGCCTGTCAAGCCCGGTGGCTTTTAGGTTGCTTCGAGGTCGAAGGGCGCGTCTTGTCCGGCCGTCAGGCGCTCCAGCGGTTTGGCCGGGTTTGAATAAGGTGCCGGTAAGGACACGGCGGTCTCGACGGTGGAGGGGCCGCCCGCGGACACCGGTTTCGGCGCCGGGTCCTCATCATCCATCAGCGCCTCGCGGATGATCCGGCGAGGATCATACTGGCGGGGATCCAGCTTCTTCCAGTCGATCTCGTCCAGATCGACGCCCGCCTCTTCCTTGATGGTTTCGCGCGCGCCGGCGGCCATCCGTCGGACCTCGCGGATCAGGTTCCGCAGTTTTTCTGCATATTCGGGTAGCCGCTTAGGACCGATCACCAGCACCGCCACAATGGCGATGATGATCAGCTCCGGGGCATTGATACCAAACACCTTAGGAAGATTACCCTCTCAAGCTTGAAAGCAACGATTTCTCAGCCAAAGGAGACCAGCCGGGCCAGCCCGCGCATGACCCTCGAGCCCCAATCGTTCTGGTTCTGCGGGTTTCCGGTCTCGGACGTGCCGCCACCAGAACCGCCCGCCGCGTTCCCGGAGGGACCGCCGGCCGGGTGACCGGATGTCCCGGACGGAGCGTTGATGGCCGCCGTCATCCGCTCCAAAGCAGCGGCCGGAAGATCCGTGGACACAGTGTACGTCGCGTCCTCCTGCCGGAAAATCACCTGCCAGGGGCTGCCCTGATGCAGCCACATCTGCACCCCGCTGGAACTGAGCGGGGTGAAACCGTCGGCCGCCGCATCGTGTCCGGTCATGGCATTGAGCGGGATCCCGCTGCCGCCGGCCGCCGAGCCCTGCTGCGGACGCTGTTCATAGACGCGGACGGTGTTTGGACCATTGCTGAGGATAAGCTCCAGCGTCGGAACCCCCGCCAGCACAAAGCCCTCGGCGGACCGGAGCGAGAAGCCCATCGAATCCAGCTCCGGGCAGGCCCAGCCGGCGTTCTTCAGGCTGTCGAGGTCAGTCGATTCGACTGCGGTCGCCAGCTGCGCTGAACCCGGCTGCGGCGCCATAGTGCCGGGGTTTTCGACTGGCCAGCGGCTGGTCAGCCCGGCGGCAGCCATCGACGGCTGCGGCGCGGCGGTCGCGACCGACGTCTCTCCCCCGGCGAGGTACGCTCCGCCCAGGAGTGCGACGACGGCGGCAGCGGTTCCGGCAATCAGGACGGATTTGGCCCGGCGCCGGACCAGGTAGGGCAAGCGGAGTTCCTCGTTGCCCGGGGTGTTCAGGCACTGGGTGCGTTGCAGGATCCGCTGCGCCAGATCATCGCTGGGCGGCGGCACGGCGACGGCGGCCAGCAGGCCCAGGCGGTGCCGCTCGCGCGCCACCAGCAGGCGGCAGTGGGCACAGACGCGCAGGTGTCCCTCGGCACGGCTTTGCTGGCAGGCGCTCAGGCGTCTGGCCAGAAACTCGCCGACGCAATGTCCAATATGGGCCACGGCGCTCCGTTAGTGGACGCGGGCTATGCGGGGCAGTTTCAGGCGCGGTTTTCCCGGCTTCTTCGCTGCCGACTCCTCGGCGGCACCATCCAGTGGCACTCCGGCGCGTCCGGGTGCGCGGTGCGCCAGGGACTCGCGCAGCATGGTGCGCCCGCGGTGAATGCGGGAACGCACGGTTCCCAGCTTGACGTCCAGCGCCTCCGCCACCTCATCGTAGGACAGGCCCTCAAGATCGCAGAGCACGACGGCGGCGCGGAAGTCCGGCGGCAACGCCTCCAGCGCGGCCTGCACGTCGATGTCGAGGTTGTTGTATTCGAAGCTGCGCTCCGGGCCTGGTTCCCGCCCCTGAAGCCGGGACTCGGCGTCGTCGGCCAGGGCGTCAAAGCGGATGCGGGTCTTGCGGCGGGCCTGATCCAGGAACAGGTTGGTGGTGATGCGGTGCAGCCACCCATCCAGCGTGCCGGGCTTGAAGTTGGCCAGCGAGCGGAATACCCGGACAAAAACCTCCTGGGTGAGGTCCTCGGCGTCGTATTTGTTGCCGGTCAACCGGTAGGCCAGCCGGAAAACCTTGGCGGAGTGATTGGTGACGACTTCCTCCCAGGAAGGGGCCACCCAGCCCTCCGGCGTTCCGGTTTCCGGGACTGTGTCCGCAACCGCTGACTGAACTGCAGCCTGCACTTCAACCCCTCCGGTCGGCGGTACTCCGGCAATCTCGCGCCCGGCAGCCGATGCCGTTGCAGATGCTGATGCGGTCATGGCCACTCACCTCTTCCCTTGCCCTCACCGGAAAGTTCCGGATCTATACGTTGTAGTGAGGTTCCCGGGAAGCTGAAGCTTCCAAGGGCCCCGTTGTATAGCTATTCGGTCCTGCGCCTCTTTTGGATGGCCCGTGAAGAGACTTCAGGAACTCATATCATCGCAAATAAAGCTGTGCATTATCTGGGCGCAGGCAAAATTCAGCGCAGGGCGGACGCGGCAAGGCAGTAGGCTGGAAACCGACCCGTCCGCCTGCCCGGAATCCCCGCCAGGACCGCCCGGAAGCCCACCCCAGGAAAGTTGAATCCATGAGTGCCGACAAGTCCACCAGCTGGTCCTACACCGAAGGCCTGCCCTTGGAGGACGAGGTGCTGTTGCGCGCCCGCGAGCGCTCGCACGAGCTGGGCGTCGCACCGGTCAGCGCCGGGGTGGGCGCGGCGCTCACCGTCCTGGCCGCAGCATCCAAGGCCCAGACCGCGGTGGAGATCGGCACCGGAGCCGGCGTCTCCGGTGTTTGCCTGCTGCGCGGGCTGGGCCCGCACTCCGTGCTGACGACCATTGATGCCGACGTCGAACACCTCAAGGCCGCGCGGGAGGCCTATCTCGAGTCCGGTTCGCCCGCGAACCGGACTCGCACCATCTCCGGCCGGGCCGCGGATGTGCTCCCCCGGCTGACCGATGCGGCCTATGACCTGGTCTTTATCGACGCGGACAAGCCGTCCTACCCGGGCTACGTCGCGCAGGCCGTGCGGCTGCTCAAATCCGGCGGCCTGCTGGTGGTCAACGATGCCCTGGACAAAGACCGCGTGTCGGACCCGGCCATCCGCGAGGCGAGCACCGTAGTGCTGCGCCAGGTGGGAAAGGCCATCCGCGAAGACGACCGGCTGATGTCCTCGCTGCTGCCCACCGGCGACGGCCTGCTGCTGGCCGTCAAGCGCTAAATACCTTGAGCACTGCTGCGCGACGCGCCGGGCCGCTCCGGTCCGCTGCGACCCAACCGGCGACACCTAACCAACCCGCGTCGGATTGTCAATGCTTATCCTTGTCAGTCCCTGGTGGTAGACCGGACTCATGACTACGCATAGCCCGGACCAGAATGACAACCAGCCCCCGCAGTTGGACCTTCGCCCGCTCCCGGGCAGCGAACGTCCACCGGCCGCTGGCTACAATGCCGCGGCGGCGCAACCGCTGCATCCCGATGCCCTTGTGGATGCCACCGTAGTCCTGCGCCGCCGCGCGGAACCCGGCCCCGAGGCCTTCAACAGCGCACTGGATCCGGCCGAACTGGCCACCGCCTACGGAGCCTCGCCCGAGGACCTGGAGCTGGTGACCTCCACCTTTAAGTCTCTGGGGGCTACCGTCCTGGACGAGGACGCGGCCTCCCGCCGGGTACGGATTTCCGCATCCTCCTCCGTGATGAGCAGGATCTTCGGCACCGACCTGCAGCAGGTGAGCCGGCCGGCGCCTTCCGGCGAAACAGTGGTCCACCGGCACCGGACCGGCGGCCTGAGTGTTCCTGCTGCGGTCGACGGCGTGGTTACAGCAGTGCTTGGTCTGGACGACCGCCCGCAGTCCCGCACCCTGTTCCGGATCGCGCCGGCCGCGGCGCAGGCAACGTCCTACACTCCGCTGGACCTGGGGCGGGTCTACAACTTCCCCGAAGGGTACGACGGCAGCGGCCAGACCATCGCCATCCTGGAACTTGGCGGTGGTTTTGACCGGGCGGACCTGGACGTCTACTTCCAGAGGCTCGGCATTACCGGGCCAACGGTCACGGCCGTGGGTGTGGACGGGGCCGCCAACCAGCCGGGCCAGGATCCCACCGGCGCGGACGGGGAAGTCCTGCTGGACATCGAGGTTGCCGGTGCGCTGGCACCAGGTGCCAACATCGTTGTCTACTTTGCACCCAACACCGATGCTGGCTTCCTGGACGCGCTGAGCCAGGCTGCCCATGCACAGCCGACGCCTGCAGCAGTCAGCATCAGCTGGGGCCAAAGCGAAGATGACTGGACCGCACAGGCCCGGAACGCCTTCGATCAGGCCTGTGCGGATGCGGCCCTGCTGGGCATCACCGTTACCGCGGCCGCGGGCGACGACGGCAGCACGGACCGCGCGCAGGACGGCAAGGCACACGTGGACTTCCCCGCCTCCAGCCCGCATGTGTTGGCCTGCGGAGGCACACGGCTCGAGGCTGATCCGGGCACCGGGACCGTCCATTCCGAAACGGTCTGGAACAATGGCGCCAACAACGGCGCCACTGGAGGCGGGGTCAGCCGCACCTTTTCGCTGCCGGTATGGCAGAAGCAAATTGGCGTGCCCACCACCAGCGGCAACGCCGGACGCGGCGTTCCGGATGTGTCGGCGGTCGCGGATCCGCAGACCGGCTACCAGGTCCGCGTCGACGGCAAGGACATGGTGATCGGCGGGACCAGCGCGGTTTCACCGCTTTGGGCGGCGCTCATTGCACGCCTGGTCCAGGCCACCGGGCAGCGGATGGGACTGGCCCAGAGGCGGCTCTATCACAACATGAGTCACGGAAAGGTTCCGTCCGAATTCCGGGACATCACCAGTGGGGACAACGGCGCGTTCGCCGCATCCGCAGGCTGGGATGCCTGTACGGGATTGGGGGTTCCGGACGGCGCTAAACTGCTGGCAATGCTTGAAAAGAAGGCCTGACAGTACGCGTGGGGCAACCCGGCTGCCATCTTCAGCGGGACAGTTCAGCGGGCGAGGTAGGCCAGCAGCAGCCGGGCTCCGAAGCCGGACGCGCCCCTGGTGATTTCGTGTTCATCCGCCGCGTACCGGGCCGGCCCCGCAATATCCACGGCCCCGCAATATCCAGGCGTGCCCACGGGCCCGCACCGGCAACTTCCTGCAGGAAAAGTGCTGCGGTGATGGCGCCGGCGTGCGGCTTCTCGGCCGCGATATGCGAAATGTCAGCCACCTCGGAGTCGAGCGCATGGCGGTATTCGCCGACGGCTTAGGCCAGCGGCATCCGCCATACGCGCTCGCCGGTTTCGGCGGCCGCCTGATTCAGCTCATGCACCAAATCGTCGTCGTTGCTGAACATGGCCGCGTGGCGCATCCCCAGCCCCTGCGCCGCACGCCCATCCGGGCGGCGCCGGCCACGGCGGCCAACGCCGCCGCCACG
>JBBRKU010000004.1:0-16672 GCA_038231735.1 Actinomycetales bacterium
CAGCAGTTCCGCCATGCGGGCCTGCCACGGCACGTTGGCCGGGTGCCCGGCGAGTGCGTGGCGCATGGCCCGGTAGTCGTCCACGTCCACGAGGTGGAAGAGGTCCAGGCCGCTGCGCCAGATGCGCCAGTTCCGCACGCCCGCCTCCTTCAGGGATACCAGGAGCTCCGCAGGGATGCCGGCGTGCGCGTCGGTGTATTCCTGCACGGCCCCATGCTTGAGCCGGGTATGCAGGGCAATACTTTCAGGCATCAGGCGCCCTGCTTGAGGAAGAGTTCCAGCACGGGAACGGCGACGTCGGGCCGCTGGACCGGGAGCTTGATCGTCAGTGTACCGGCAGGCTGGGCACCGGGGGTGGTGTTGTAGGCCTGCTGGTTCGGGTCAGTCTCCTTGAGGAACACCTCCGAGGCATCGTTGAGCAACTGGGCGTATTCCACCTTGCCGGCCAGTCCGGGCAGGTGCACGAATTCAAAGGGCCACGCGAAGAGGTGGACGTAGAGCCTGTTCCCCCGCTGCGTGTAGCGCGCGTCCGCCGGCGGAGTGAATGACGACGGTCCGGCTCCATAAATCGACCGCCCGTGCAGGCGCATCCATTCGCCGATTCCCTGCAGCGACGCAGCAGCCCGGTGGTCGAAGTTGCCGCGCGCGGTGGGGCCGACGTTGAGCAGCAGGTTGCCGCCCTTGGATACGCCGTCCACAAGCATGCGGACCAGCAGGTCAGGGGACTTGTAGTCCAGATTGTCCCGGTCGTAGCCCCAGCTGCCGTTGAGGGTCTGGCATGCCTCCCAGACGACGGGGTTCCCCTCCACGAGCATGGGGCCGGCGGGCTGGTACTGCTCGGGGGTGATGAAGTCACCGGGGATGTCCAGACGGTCGTTGACCACGATGCCGGGCTGCAGTTCGCGGACCATGGCCAGAAGCGCCTCGGAGTCCCAGTCCTTGCGCCCCTTGCCGCTCCAGAACTCATCCGGGTTGGCGTCGGAGTAAGAGAAATCGAAGAACAGGTAGTCGATCTGCCCGTAGTTGCTCAGCAGCTCGCGGACCTGCCCGTGCAGGTAGTCCCGGTAGCGGCCCATGTCGCGGCCCTCGTTGAGGGCCGCGACATCGTCCGAATTGCGCAGCGGGTGCACGCCGTCCACGGTGAAATCCGGGTGGTGCCAGTCGATCAGCGAGTGGTAGAAGCCCACCTTGAGGCCTTCGGCGCGCAGGGCCTCCACATAGGGTTCGACCAGGTCCCGGCCGGCGGGCGTGTTGGTGGCCTTGTAATCGGTCAGGGCGGTGTCCCAGAGACAGAACCCCTCGTGGTGCTTGGTGGTGAGCACCACGTACTTCATCCCGGCTTCCCGGGCTGAGCTGGCCCATGCCCGCGGATGGTACAAATCCGGATCAAAGCGCTGGAAGTACTTGGCGTACTCCTCTACATTCGTTTCCTCGCGGTTCATCACCCACTCGTGCCGGGCCGGGAGTGCGTACAGACCCCAGTGGACGAACATGCCGAATCGGGCCTCTTCAAACCAGGGTGCGTGCTGAATCAAGGTAACTCCTTCTGAATGGTTTTTCTGAGGGTAAAACTGAGGGTAAAACTGAGGGTAAGCCGGGGGGAACCGGTAGGAATCAGCGTCTGCCCAGTCCGCTGGTGGCGATGCCTTTGACGAGATGTTTCTGTAGCAGTATCAGCAGCAGCAGTGTCAGGGCCATGGAAATCACCGCGGCGGCCATGACCAGGTGCCACTGGGATCCCTGCGCACTGAAGAAGAACTGCAGACCCAGCGGGACGGTGCCCAGATCATTGACGTCGTTGATCACGATCAACCGTGAGAAGGCGTAGCCGGAGAGCACGGCGACAACCATGTTCAGGATCTTGCCGAGTCCGGCCGTCGTCGCTGACGGGCTACTGCCGCAGCCGGCCAGGCCGAGCAGGCTCAAGGCAAGTGCACTGCCAGTAACGCTTCTTTGTGCATAATTTTTTACCTTACTTTCATTCGATGGAGATGACAGGAAATTAGTGCTGGCTGACGAGCGGGCGGGCTGCGCCGGCCCAAACAGGGCCATCGGGATAGCCGTAGTCGACCAGCGTCTTCTGGAGCATTTCGGTGCCCGCTCCAGGGGCAGTGGGCGGCCAGTAGCAGCCGTCGTGGACGTCCACCGGGGTCACGAAGTGCTCGTGCAGGTGGTCAACAAACTCGATGAGGCGGTCGTCCTTGTCACCGGACACGGCCACGAAGTCGAACATGGACAGGTGCTGGACGGCCTCGCACAGGCCCACGCCGCCAGCGTGCGGACACACCCGGACACCGAACTTGGCCGCCAGCAACAGAATCGCGATGTTCTCGTTCACACCGGCCACCCTGGCTGCGTCAATCTGCAGGACCTGGAGGGAACCTGCCTGCAACATCTGCTTGAACACCACCCGGTTTTGGACGTGCTCACCCGTGGCGACCGGGATTGGCGCTACGGCACGGGCAATGGCTGCATGGCCCAGAACGTCATCGGGGCTCGTGGGCTCCTCGATCCAGGCGATGTCATAGGGCGCCAGGTGGCCCATCCATTCGATGGCTTCGGTCACGTCCCAGCGCTGGTTGGCGTCCAGGGCGATCCCGACGTCCGGGCCCACGGCCTCACGTGCAATGCGGACACGCCGGACATCATCCTCCAGCGAGGCACCGACTTTAAGTTTGATCTGGGTAAATCCATCGGCGACGGCTTGCCGGGCCAGCCGGACCAGTTTCTCATCGCTGTAGCCCAGCCATCCCGGCGTTGTCGTGTAGGCGGGGTAGCCTTCGGCCAGCAGCTGCGTCGAGCGCGCTGCGCGTTCGGGTTCGGCCGTGCCGAAGATTTCCAGTGCCTCTTCCGGCGTGATGGCATCGGTGAGGTACCGGAAGTCCACCAGAGCCACGAGCTCCTCGGGAGACATTCGCGCCAGCAGTTCCCACAGCGGGACACCTGCCCGCTTCGCTTTGAGGTCCCACAGGGCGTTCACGACGGCGCCGATCGCCATGTGCATGACACCCTTCTCCGGGCCAAGCCACCGGAGCTGGGAATCGTGGACGAGCAGCTTCCAGGTGGCGCCCATGTCACCCAGCAGCTCCTCCACGCTGCGTCCCATAATGTGGCACGTTAGGGCGTTGATCGCAGCGGCTTCCACCTCGTTGCCGCGCCCGATGGTGAACACAAAGCCGTGGCCCTCGTGGCCGTCAGCGGCGTCCGTGCGGATGACCAGGTAGGCCGCCGAGTAATCCGGGTCCGGGTTCATGGCATCCGAACCGTCCAGTTCCAGGGAGGTGGGAAAGCGGATGTCGAAGATATCCACCGCGGTAATGACGCTCATGATGCTCCTAGCTTCCAAGTGCCCCTCGGAGGCTTTGATGGCGGACCGTGCAACACTGCACTCTGGCAATTCTGGCTCTACGATCAACATAAACATCCGATCTTTCTCGTGTCAATAGGTCATTTTTGCCGGAATTGAGGATATTGTGGACTGATAGTTCGGATGTTAGAGATGTGACGGAGGAGAAATGAACGTGAAATTTGCGCGTTTGGGCCCCGCTGGCGAGGAACAGCCGGTTGTCATCGCCCAAGAGGCCGGCGGCGCCGAAAAGTATTTCAGCCTGGCTCCGCTGACTCAGGACATCGACGGACGATTCCTTGCCGATGGCGGTATAGCCCGCACTCGTGAAGCCTTGGAAGCCGGAAGCCTCCCCACGGTTTCAGGAGACGACGTCCGCATCGGTTCACCTGTCGCCCGCCCAGGATCCGTAGTCTGCATCGGCCTGAACTACGCCGCCCACGCGGCGGAATCCTGCGCCGCCCCGCCAACCATTCCTGTGGTTTTCCTCAAGCCTGCCAATACCGTGAGCGGACCATTCGACTCCGCGCCAATCCCGCCATCGTCGGAAAAGTACGACTGGGAAGTGGAGCTTGGCATCGTCATCGGCCGGGAGGCCTCCTATCTTTCGGACCCGGAAGAGGCAGCGGGTTGCATCGCCGGATATCTGATGGCCAATGACCTCTCGGAGCGCGACTACCAGCTGCCCGGTGCCGCAGGCCAATGGGCCAAGGGCAAATCGCTCCCCTCGTCCACACCCTTGGGACCCTGGCTGGTTCCGGCGGACGAGCTTAACGCCGGAAGACTCCGCCTGCGGTCCTGGGTCAACGGCGAACGTCGCCAGGACTCCAACACGGCGGACCTGATCTTCGACGTCGCCACTCTGGTGCATCACCTCAGCCAGTACATGCTTCTGGAACCGGGTGACGTCATTCTTACCGGAACACCGGAGGGCGTGGCACTCTCCGGACGCTTCCCCTACATCCAGCCCGGCGACGTTGTGGAGCTGGAAATCGAAGGGCTCGGCCGTCAGCGCCAGGAGTTCTACCGGGCATCCCGGAAGGAATCAGAATGACCACCGAATTTGACGGCCTCGTCGCAATCGTCACGGGGGGTGCTTCCGGCATCGGAGCAGCCGTCGCGGCCCGGCTCGCGGCTGGTGGCGCGCGGGTAGCCGTGCTGGATCTGAACCCGGCCGGCAGCACGCACTTCGGGGTCGAATGCAACGTCGCCGACGACGCCTCAGTGCGTTCCGCCGTCGGGGCCGTCGCCACCCACTTCGGCCGCCTGGACATTGTGATCAACAATGCGGGCATCGGCGCCCAAGGCGACATCACCGCGAACGGCGACGACGAATGGACCCGCGTCCTGGACGTCAACGTGGTGGGAATCGCCAGGGTGAGCCGTGCCGCGCTTCCACACCTGTGGCAGTCACCTGCCGCAGCCATCGTCAACATGTGTTCCATCGCCGCAACCGCCGGATTGCCGCAGCGTGCTCTCTATTCGGCATCGAAAGGCGCCGTGCTATCCCTGACCCTAGCGATGGCGGCCGACCACATCAGGGAAGGAATCCGCGTAAACTGCGTCAACCCCGGAACGGTGGACACGCCCTGGGTGGGCCGGATCCTGGGCTCCTCCGATGACCCCGCAGCCGAACGCGCCGCCCTCAACGCCCGCCAGCCGCACGGCCGGCTTGTCACCGCCGAGGAGGTCGCCGGTGCGGTAGCCTACCTGGCCAGCCCGCTCTCCGGCTCAACGTCGGGCACCTCCTTGGCGGTCGACGGCGGAATGCAAGGTCTGCGCCTCCGACAGCTTTAATCTCTACCAAAGGCCTCACCTCTCCTTTCCGGACACCTGCGCCAAGGAATGCCTCCCATGCACAAGAACCACATCAACGCTTTGGCCATGACCCTCGGCAGTTTCTCCCTTGCTGTCGTGCTCGCATGACCGCCCTGGTACCGAAGTCGACAGCCTGGCCGAGGCAAAGGGGGTTCCAGAGGACAGCAGCCCGGGGCCCGCCGCTGAGCTCCCGGAGACGTATCTTGAGGCGTTCCGCGAATCACCGCTCTATCTCAACTTCGCCAGTACGGCCCGCCGTCGCAAAATGTCGCCGATACCGCTGTGGGGCTAGTCGCGCATGCGATGGGAGGACTGGTTGGCGCCAGCGAACAACTGCATGCACAGGATCTGCGAGCCAGAGAGGCATTCGCCAGGCTCAGTGGGTTCCCCGTGGACCGTGTGACGCTCATCCCAAATACGTCCCTGGGGTTGGTCCAGATGGCGTTCGGTTTGCACGACGGTGCAGTTCTGGTCAGCACGGGCGAATTTCCGGCCAATATCTACCCCTGGCTGTGTGCTTCTGGCATCGGCAGGGCCAGTATCCAGTACATGACCGGTGGTGGCGAAGGGATTGTGACACCCGACTCGATTGCCGCATCCCTTACCCGGGACACGATAGCCGTCACCGTCAGCGCAGTGGACTTCCGAACAGGGTATAGGGCCGATCTGGCAGGAATCCGAGCCGTCATAGGACCCGACCGGCTGCTTATCGTTGACGGGATCCAAGGATTCGGAGCCGTCGATCTTGATTGGTCAGCTGCCGATGTTCTAGTCGTAGGAGGACAGAAATGGCTTCACCTGTCTCCCTTCGCGACAGGATCATTCGCTGCGGCCCTCGAACTGGTCGAGATGGCCTCAATACAAGCGATCGAAGAACGCATCGCCACCGGCGTCGATAACCTCATCGAGCAATTGGACACCGTTGGCGTCCACGTTCTCTCCCCGCGTAGTCGGGCGCATCGTGCCGGCATCGTGGTCGCAGCAATTCCTGACGGAAGGACTACGGAGGCCAACGCAAGTCTGCGTGCGGCAGGCATAACGGCCACAGTGCACCGCAACGAACGTATCCGACTTTCAGCGCACGCCACCACCCCGGCCAGCAGTCTGGCAACAGCCGCAGAAATTCTAGGAGCGTACACATGAGAATCACCGCCACGACGAGACTCATCTAAAGTGCTCGCGAAATACGCCGGCCGGCCGCGCGCGTTCCGGCCCGGCTGGAGGTTCTTCAGCGCAGCGATTTATCCCCGGGGTCCTTCGGGACCACGTAGGTGCTGCCGTCCGCGCGCCGGATGGTTTCCCACTGCTGGGCCTCCGCCTGGCGCTGCTCCAGCAGACGCTTGTTATCCTCGGTCATTTCGTGGTCCAGGGAACTGCGGCTGGCGGGTCCGAAAATGAGGCGCAAACGGCCCGTGGCCCTCATGAACTTCTCCACGAAGCGTGTCTCCGGCATGTCATCCCTTCAGGTCCCGGTGCAGGTTCGTCGAAATAAATAGTGTCGAGACGAATAGTACAGTCATTATTAGTGCACTAACTAGTTTGGAGGAGTGCCCATGGAATTCATTGACAACGCAACCAGCAGCGCGGGACGGACGGCACCGGGGGCGTCAACGGACGACGTCCAGGAGGACCTGCTGCTGGAACGTCAGCTTTGTTTTGCCCTGAGTGTCGCTTCCCGAAGCGTCGTGAGCGCCTACCGGCCGGTGCTGTCCCCGCTCGGGCTCACACATCCGCAGTATCTGGTCATGCTAGCCCTATGGGAACGCAGCCCCCGCACGGTCAAGGACATCAGCGCCGCCCTCCTGCTGGAGCCGGCCACGCTGTCGCCGCTGCTCAAACGGCTGGAGGCGGCGGGGTTCGTCAGCCGGACCAAGGCGGCCGACGACGAACGCGCCCTTGCGATCGAGCTCACCGTCTCCGGCCGTTCCCTGCGCCAGCAGGCACTCGCCGTTCCCGGGACCATGATGGAAAGGCTGGGATTGGACCGGACCGACGTCGAGTCCCTGCATGCGTCCATGACCAAGCTGATTGCCGCAGCCCAGTCTGCGCCGCAGTCGTAAGTGGCCGGGGCACGCATGGTCCACCCGGCCCGAAACCGCCAGCCAGCGGACCACTGGGATAATGGAAGGATGACCGCCGGCCAGCCTCCCCTGCAGGTGCTCCGCTCTGCCCAGTGGCTGGCGCGCCAGGCTGCGCACCAGGAGAGGGTGGCGCGCTATGCGGACCCGTACCTTGAGCGCCGCTCGGCCGGCCGGAAGCATCCGGTGGAGGACTTCCTTTTCACCTACTACAACCACAAGCCCGGGCAGCTGCGACGCTGGCACCCGGGCGCCGGCGTCGTCCTGACCGGTTCCGAGGCTCAGGAGCGGCTGGACTGGAAGTACTACCGCACCGCGGACGGCGGCGAGCGCCGCTCGCTGGGGCTGGTTGCCCGGGAGGCCGCCGTCGTCGTCGATGCCGGGCGCTTCGGCGACGAACGCCGCGAAGCCATCGGGTTTGCCCGCATCATCCTGGCCGGCACCGCCTCCCGGCCGGCCCAGTTCGGCTGCTTCGGCCTGCACGAATGGGCCATGGTGTACCGGCAGGAGGCCAACCAGATCCGCCATGAATACCTGGACCTGCGGCTGGGCCCGACGGAGACCGACGCCGTGGTGCGCGCCAACCGGATCCGCTGCTCGCACATTGACGCCTTCCGTTTCTACACACCCGAGGCGGTTCCGCTAAATGAGCTCACCCCTACCCGGGAGAACCAGCGCGACATCGAACAGCCCGGCTGCCTGCACGCGAACATGGACCTCTACAAATGGGCCTATAAGCTTGCCCCCGCCCTGCCCAGCGAACTGCTGATGGATTGCTTTGAGCTCTCCTGGCAGATCCGTGCGATGGACATGAAGGCCAGCCCCTACGATCTGCAGGAATGGGGTTACCCGCCGATCGCCATTGAGACCCCTGCCGGCAAGGCGCAGTATGTCTCCCAGCAGCGCCACTTCAGTGAACAGGCCGCCGAGCTGCGCGCCCGGCTGCTGCAGGCCGTCAATTGGCTGCCGTCACTGGCTTTGCACTGAATTTCCCCTCTCCGATAGTGCCGCAATCGCAGTACGCTGGAGGTACAGGGGGACAAAGGAGCCTGTGATGGGAAAAGTCCGCATCCGCATACCTGCAGTGGCCGCGGTCCTGCTGCTCGCCCTGAGCGCCTGTGGCAGCTCCCAGACCGGACCGTCAGGCGGCAGCTCCGGTGCTTCCGGTGAACCGTCGACGGCCCCGGTATCCACCGGCGCCGGTTCCAGCCCGGCCAGCCCCAGCAGCCCCGGTTCCGGCTCCGCCAGTCCCAGCGGGAGCCCCGGCTCCGGCTCGGGTGCCTCGGCTGGAATCCGGCACACGGACCTCACCATCGACATCCGGGAAAGCCCGGAGGGGGCATCGACGAGGTACATCCTCGTTTGCGACGGAACGTCACCCGGATCCGGCTCCACCGTCGACGACCCGGCGGCTGCCTGCGTCGCCCTCGAAAAGTACGGACCGGCCGCCTTTGCCCCGCCGACGGTCCAGAACCGGAAGTGCACCATGCAGTACGGCACATCCCGGGTGGCCACGGTCAGCGGCACTCTCCACGGATCCAGCGTGAGGGCAACGTTCAGCCAGACGGACGGCTGCCGGATCGCCACCTGGAACAGCCTGTCACCGCTCTTCGGCAGCAAGGCCGGAGAACTCTGAGAGGAGCCGTTCCTCCGGCTGCGGTAACCCCGGACGACTATCCGGGACGCGTTACTTGGACCCGAACGGCGTCACGTGGAGGTCCCCGAAGGACACCATGTGGCCCTCCGAATCCAGCACCACCAGGGTGTCCATGCCATTCCTGACGTCGTCCGGCAGCACGAACGAGATGGCGTTCTGCTGGCTCGGGAAGAACCAGCCCAGACGGTAGGCGCGCTTGTTCAGATACGCGTAGTACCACTGGCCGAACTGCACGTTGTGGATCGTGACGGTCTGGCCGGGGCGGTACTTGTCACTCCCCAATCCCAGATCCACCGGCGGCGCCTTACCGATCAGGTTTGGGGAGGCCAGGGCGGGATCCCACGCTGGCTTCGCGGGCTGGACGTTCAGCTTGGTGGGCTGCTGGGTCAGCTGGACGGAAGCGCTCTTGGAGCCGTTGTGCGCGGAGACCGGGACCGAGATCGCCGGCAGCTGCTTCGCAGCAACATCGGCATCGGTCAGCGTGTAGGTCGTCGTAAGGTTCGCCGTGTCCCCGACGGCCAGTGCCGGCTGGGACAGCCCGATGCCCGGGGCCCAGAGGTCGGTCAGCGCCACGTTGCCGGTGTTGGTCACTGCGTAGCTGTAGGTTACGGTGTCCCCCGCGCTGGCGTACCTGTCCCCGTCCACGTCATTCCAGGATGACGCCACGGATCCGCCCAGTTTCGGGGTGCGGACCAGCAGGTCCACCTCGTCGCCGGTCACGGTGTAGTTCTGCGTGGCGGCACCGCTGCCGGCGACCTGCCAGACAGTGTTTGGCACAAAGAATCCCTGCGCCAGTTCGCCGGCCGATACCGCGTGCTGCGACGTGCTGCACAGGTAGTTGGCCCAGACCGCCAGTGTGGAGAACCGGCAGTTGCCCCCGCCCGGCGGCAGGAAAGGCTGGAAGTTGCCGGACTGCGGAACCACCGACTCGGTGATGTTGCCGGTGCTGTACACGCGGAACTTGTAGGGAACGGTGCTGCCCACCGTGTAGGGGTTGCTGGCCAGGTCCCGCCCCGCGTCATTCCGGGCACCGAAAATGTAGGCGCCCACCACGGTGCTGGCGGAACCCCCCGTCACGGTCATAGGCACCGGAGCGGAAATCGATGAGGCTCCGGAAATCAGCCGGGCCGTCAGCGGCACGATACCTGCCTTGGCGTACGACGGCGCCGTGACAGTCAGCTGGACCGTCGCCGACGCGCCGGGCGCCAGGGAGGTGAGGTCCGCCGTCGTCGACGTCCAGTCCTGCAACGGATCGAGGCCCAGGCTGGAGGCCGGAAGCGGCTGGCTGTCATTGTTGGTGACGGTCACGCTCAGCTGCGTGCTCGCGCCGTTGGCCACGCTGGCAGCGGCCGGGACGACGCTGGCGGCGATCGGGTTGAGCCATGCCTTGTCAAATTTGCCGAAGGTGATGGTGTTGTTGGCGCCCTCGTAAAGGACGCCGAAGCTGCCGTCGGCCAGCGCGGTCACTGTGGAGTAGGACATGCTGCCGGGCTTGAACAGCCGCGAGGAGCCCCAGGTTTTCCCGTCGTCCGCCGAGTAGCGGATGGTGCCGTCCACGCGGGCGCCGCCGGCCGTGGGGGTGGGCGAGTTGGAGAACAGCAGCTTCCTTGCATCCGGCGAGCCTGCCGGCGCATCGGGGTACATCCGGGTGATGGAGCCGTTGTTGCGCGGATCCGGGAGCTGTGTGTCGGCCACCGGAGTGCTGTAGGTTACCCCGCCGTCGGTGGAGTAGGCCACCTTGCGGTAGTGCGGGTTGGCCCCGGAGCTGTCCCGGGAATTGAGCATCACGCGGCCGTCGGAGAGTTCCACGGTTTTGTTCTCGTCCATCCCGGTGCCCGTGGGGGTTCCCAGCTGCCAGTTCTTGCCATGGTCGTCCGAATAAACGCTGTAGGCCTGGATCTGCCGGCTCCCGTCGGGCTGGATGATGGTGCCTCCACCACCGGGATGGTCTGCTCTCGGGTCTACTCTCGGGCGGGACTGTGCTTGGCTGATCCATGGGTTCCCCTCGTTGGCGCCTTAATATAAGGTGCTACATAGAATGTCCTACAACCGTAGTGTGGTCTGGGTCATATTTTCAACATCTGCGCGGAATGTTTCTCCGCATTCGAATTCCACCCCGCAACTGTGCGCTGACGAAGCCACAGGAAAGTGCCGCCGCCGCCAGCAGGAAACCCACTGACGATGACGGCACCCACCAGGCGCTGCGTCCACCCTTTCGCTATGGTTAAACTGCGGCACCCAGGATGATCTCGCTGATCACCGGGGCCGGTCCACGGTCAAGAACCAGACGGATCCCGGTGACGGGTGCACCACCGACCGGAACCTTGGTGTAGCCGGGGGTGAGCTTGCCTGTGCTGACCCACCCTCCCCCGCGCTGGACCTGGACGGTCCCGGCGACGGTGCCGATCACCGTGACCGACGGAACCGCCCGGGGAGCGAAGACGTCGGTGAACGTGTCGCCGGACATGGTTGCGCTGGCGCCGGCCCACGCGGTGTCAATCCGGCCGTCCACGGCATCAGCCAACCTGCCGCCGGAGGCGGTGGGAACTGTCGAACTGACACCCGCCGGAACGGTACTCACTGTGAATTCGCGGATCTTGACCCACTGCCCGCCCGGATTGGGTGCCGTGGCAACTATCCGCACGTAGCGGGCCGTGACGGGGGTGTCGAAGGTGGCCGAAATGACCGGGGCGTCATCGAAAGTGCCCGCATCAGTCCATGAGGCGCCGTCCACGGAGTACTGCAGCTTCGCGTGGTACATCATGTCGGCCTTCACGGTATCCGAATCCGACTGCTGGATTTTTACCCCGGAGATACTGACGGGGGCCCCAAGGTCGGCACCAATCGCCGATCCGACGCCCGGCGTGTTGTTGGTCCAGAAGACGGTGCCGGTGTCGCCGTCGAACATCCTGTCAGCGGTGTTGTTGCCGTAGGGCTGGAAGTTGGTCACGGCCACCGGGGCGGAGCCAGCCACCGGCGTGGCACCCAACCAGGCGTCGGCCACCGACTTGGCCTTGGCAATGAACGTCTGGAAGGCGCCATCACCAACTTGCGGCACAACCAGACCCTGGTCAAAGGTCGGCTGAGTGGCCGCCCCGGCCGCCGCGACGGCGGCATTGACCTTCGCGCGCGCGGCAACGATGGCAGCGCCATTGTTGTCCTTGACGGCCCTGAGCATGTCAAGAGCGGATTCGGTGGCGCCCCCCCAGTTCGCGGCCGTGTCGATCCAGTGCTTGGCGTCGGCGTAGAAACCGGCGGAGGCGATGTTCTCCAGGCTGGTGGGCATATGCTCAATCAAGTCCGCGCGGTTGGCCAGAGCCGAGCCCGAAGGAAACTTTCCACCGTCATATGCGCTCCAGAAGGCTGCGACGTCAGCGCTCAGCGCAGGTGCGCTGGGCGTCAACGCGTCGTCCTGCCAGTTCTGGTTCAGGTCCGCAAACGCGCTCAGCGACTCCAGCGCTCCCTTCTTCGGGCCGGCGATCAGCGCCAGCGCGGCCTTCATGGACTGCTGCGGCCGGTAGGCGGGGCCGTTCCAGGTGAAATCCGCATAATTGAACAGCGTAGGCATGGAAGCGTAGGACTCGATCATGGGGTTCGCCGTGATGCCTGTGGTGGCTGTGTAAAGATCCTTGTCGCGGCCGATCATGGGTGCCATGAACAGCCTGTTCTGGGCGAAATCGTTGACCGGGTAGTTGTCCCAAATGAACAGGCCGCGCGGATCGGCGGCCGTGCCGTAGGTGATCTGAGCGGCCTTGGTGCTGGCGGTGGTGATCCGGTGGGACACCACCTGCTCACCGGTCCACTGGAGCAGAATGTCCTTGTCCATCGCAATGCCCAGCTCTGCCTTGTAGGGGTCGGCCGCGGAGCCCGCGTAGTTGGTGGGCACCATCTGCAGGGCACCGACGTCTGGGTGCTTCTTGATGAACGCGGCGTTGACGGCGTTCAGGTAGTAGGCCTGCGCGTCAGCCAAACCACGGAAGTTGGTCTTGGGGAACATGGCCTTGTCCGCCGCGCACTGCAGGTACGGCGCAATGTCATCGAGTGCAATGTAGAAGTCGCGGACGCCCAACGCGTAGAGGGACTCAAACTTCGCGACCGTCGAGTCAAGATCCGCGGTATTGGAGTAGCAAATGTCGTTGCCGGGCGAGAGCGCGTACGTGAACTTCACATGATTTGCCGCGGCCGTGTCGATGAGTTCCTTCAGTTGTTGCCGCTGGTCACCGGTGTAGAGATCGCGCCATTGGGCGCGCAGCAGCGGGTCATCCTTGGGCGAGTAAATGTAGGTGTTCATCTTCTGCTGGCTGTAGAACGCGAACTGGTCCAGCCGCGCCTGATGCGACCACGGTGTCCCGTAGAATCCTTCCACCGTTCCGCGAACGCTCATGAGAGGCCAGTCCTTGACCAGCACGGGCGCGATTGCCTTGCCGGTGATGACCTGGCGGAGGGTCTGGACGGCGTAGAAGCTTCCGTTGGTGTCCGCGCCCGCCAGTACCGCGGTGCTTTGACCTTTGATGGTTCCGGTAGCCAGGACATAGCCTTCGGCGTGGCTGAGGGTGGGTTCAGCATCGATGCCGAGCTTTCCCAGAGCCTCGCCAACCGCAGGATTGTCCTTGGGCGTGCCCAGATAGACGACGCTGCCGCCGTGGATCTTGCCCTTATCAGTCACAATGTTGACATTGTGACTGACGTTCTGGAGCAGGACCGTTGCGGTGCCGATGGTGGATTTATCCGTGGCAGAGCCCACGACCAGCGTGACTTTGCCGCTGAGCGGGACCTCCTTGCCCTGCATGGTCACGGACTGGGGAACCGGGTAGATGGCGGGGATCTGGTTTTCGTGGCCGGCCTGGGTGGCTTCCAACGGTTGTTCGTTGGCCAGCGCGCCGGGTGCTCCGGCGAGCATTAGGGCAGCGGCGGCGATGGCCGCTGTCCCCGTCCCGGCAATTCGGATGATGAGCGAATTCTTGTTGAGTTTCATTGGCTATCCTCGCGTAAACGGTTGCGCGGTGTGCGTAACCCACGTCCCAGCACATAACCACAAGTCATCCGATGGATGAAAGGACATATGTAAGACGGATTACAGATCAGTTATAAAACTGTGACAAAATTGTTGATTGATTTTCACGCGCCGAATGAGGATTACTTCCAGCCACGTGGACACCGACGACGGCGGTTCCGGCGCGCTGTTCGCCAGCCGCTGAACCGCGCACAGTACGTGAGCTGGCACAATGCGCAGCCTGCCCAGCTCCCAGCAGTGCGATATTCTCTGACGGTTTTTCAGTCGTTTGACCACGGCAGGTGCCGGAATAATTCCTCAGTAAGTCCCGGGAACCCGCCATGTTACGGTCACCGTCGGCCAGTCACGTCGGGCGGTTCAGTCGTCCTCACCGCTGGCCAGCCGCCGTCGAGCACTGAGCAGTTCCACCTCCGGATGCGCGGCGACCAGACGTTCGGCCGCATCGAGGACCTCGACCAAATGGCCGCGGTCCGCCGCCACCATGGCCACCCCGATCTGCGCACGTCGCAGCATGTCCTGGGTGCCGGTCTCCGCGGCGGACAGCTCAAAGCGCCGGCGCAGTTCATTAACGAGCGGCCGGATCACGGCGCGCTTTTGCTTGAGGGAATACGTCTCGCCGAGCAGAATGTCGAACTCAATCCAGCCGATCCACATGAGTGCATCTTGCTCCCGGCCCGCCTCCATGGCAAGCGGACGACGACGACGGCGGGGCGGTTCAGCCCTCCGGGCGCCCCCGTGCGAAACGACTCATGATGCTCCTATTGTTGTCAAGCGCTGATTTTTGCTTGTTCGTCCAACCAAGCGCGGTACCGGTTTGTGAGGTCGTGGTCGTGGGAGATCCCTTTTTCGATGCGGGAGATAGCTGTCGACCAGACGCTAAATTGTTGGGCGGCTGCGGTCTGCGTGATGTGCATGGCCAGGCGGCGTGGGCGTAGGTCGTTGGTCAGCGGAGCGGGCCGTGGGTTGCGCAGTACGCGGTATATTTCCCGGGCTACGTAGCGTTTGAGGCAGCGCATGATCTCGCGTTTGCTCTTGCCGTCGGCGGTCCGTTTGGCAACATAATCGGCCGTCCGCTGATCGGTGGACATGCGCACCAGCACGATGCGATGGATTGCGGCGTTCGCTGCCCTGTCGCCGCCGCGGGAGAGCCGGTGCCGGGTCGTCTTGCCCGAGGACGCGGGGATAGGTGAGACGCCGGCCAGTGCGGCGAATTGTGCCTCGGAGGTAAGGCGTTCGGGGTTGTCGCCGATGGTGACCAGCAGCTGGGAGGCCACCGCGGTGCCGACTCCCTTGATCCGGGTCAGGGCGGGTGCGTTATCGGCGATGATGCGGGCGAGTTCGGCGTCGCAGTCAGCGATCTCGGCGCTGAGGTAGTGGTGGCGGGCGGCCATCCGTTTGAGCGTGACGGCGGTAGCGACGGCCGGGTCCGTGATGTCTCCAGCGGGTCGGGAGGCGGCCATCGTCTTTGCCCTGGCTTCGCTGGTCAGGCCGCGGTATTTGGCCCGCACGTTCTCGGGCGCGGCGGTCAGAATGGCGCTGATCTGTGCCAGTATGGCGGTGCTGGCCTTGACCGCGCTGGTGCGGGCGGTGCGCAGCACCCGTAGGGCCTCTACGTACCCGTCGCGCGTCTTCGGTGTTGAAGTGCCGCGGCCGGCCAGGACTGCTTCGGCTGCCTGGTAGGCGTCCAACGGATCGGACTTACCGTGCAGGCGCCGGGCCTGGCGGTTGGGCCGGTTGACCTCCTTGACGTCGAAGCCTTCTTTGGCCAGAACCCGGGCCAGCTCGGCCCCGTAGGATCCTGTACCCTCGATGCCGACCGAGGTGACGGGACCGTACTGGGTGATGTATTCGGCGATTTCCTGGTATCCGGATCCGACGGCTAGAAACTTCTTATCTGCCAGGTGTTTGCCGTATTCGGTGATGATAGCGACGTGATGGGTGTCGGCGTGGGTGTCAATCCCGGCGATGACTTTAGTGTCCTCTTTTGTCATGATGGAAGTAGCTCCTCTGACTCTCGTAAGCGTTGGGGCGGGCTCGCGTTCGCCAGGTGGGCAGACAAGACGGTGATGGGACTTTTTGGTCGAGCTCCTATTAAGTCATGTCCGCCTGGGCTAGCGCGTTTGATGCGGGCCATGGAACCGCGGACGGATCATGCTAAAGACAGTTTCAAGAAACGTCAGTCAAGATGTGAGTCACACCGTTCGATGGCCTAATACCATCATCACCGTCAAGATGCACGCGAAAGTGTTTTGCTTGCCTCATCTATTTGTGCTCGCGTGGATGATGCTTCCAGTGCCCGTGTTTTCGCTGCGGCGAGTGCGATCAGCTGGGTCTGGATCTTGGTGATGCCGCGGGTGAGGTCGGCCGGGTTGGTGATCTCCATCAGCTCGGCGAGTTCCGCGGCTTTAGCTCCGGTCAGGATCCCGGAATCGATCACGCGTTGGTACGGGGTACGCGGTTTGTCATAGATGCGGGCCTTCTTCCCGTGCTTATTGGAGCGCCAGCCGACCGCTTTCGTGGTGGCGGTAAAGAGGTTCAACCGGACCCGCACGAGGGCGTAGAGGGCGTTGAGCAGCTTCAGCTCCGCGGCGGTATCGTAGCGGTAGTGGAAGGCGTGCCGGCGGACCACGTCGCCGTTTTTCTGCTCGACGTGGGCGTTGTCGTTGGACTTGTACGGCCGGGACCGGGTGAAGTAGATGTCCTTGTCATCGACCCATTTGATCAGGGCGTAGTTGATGAACTCTCCTCCGTTATCGGTA
>JBBRKU010000005.1:0-16532 GCA_038231735.1 Actinomycetales bacterium
CATGGCCCGCAGCTCGCGCAGGAAGCCGTGTGTGGCCGGCAGGTTTTCGCAGTTGGTGCCCTCTTCCTCGAAGAGGTAGGGGATGGCGTCCGCGCGGAAGCCGTCGATGCCCTGGTCCAGCCAGAACTTCACCACGTCGAAGATGGCCTCGATCACCTTCGGGTTTTCGAAGTTCAGGTCCGGCTGGTGGCTGAAGAAACGGTGCCAGAAAAACTGCCGGCGGATTGGGTCGAAGGTCCAGTTGGATTCCTCGGTGTCGACAAAGATGATGCGCGCGTCCTGGTATTTTTCGTCCGTGTCGCTCCAGACGTAGAAGTCGCCGTAGGGACCTTCCGGATCCTCCCGCGAGGCCAGGAACCACGGATGCTGGTCCGAGGTGTGGTTCAGCGGCAGGTCGATGATCACCCGGACGCCGCGGGCGTGCGCCTCCGCCACCAGGCGCTTGAAATCGCCGATCGTGCCGAACTCGTCCAGCACGGAATAGTAGTCACGGATGTCGTAGCCGCCGTCGCGCAGCGGTGAATCGAAGAACGGCGGCAGCCAGAGGCAGTCCACGCCCAGCCACTGCAGGTAGTCCAGCCGTTCGATCAGGCCGGAAAAGTCGCCGGAGCCGTCCCCGTTGGCATCCGCGAAGCCGCGCACCAGCACCTCGTAGAAGACGGCCTTGCGGTACCAGTGCGGATCATGCTGGAGCCCGGGAGCATTGAGATTGAACTGCGGCGCGGCGCTGCGCGATGGGAAATTGGCCACCGGTTATCTCCTCACGTGCAGTATGTGTGCGGGTTCAGCATGGGCATCCAACCGGAAATAATTCTCGCTCCCCCAGTGCCAGCTGGCCCCGGTGACCAGTTCATCCACGGTAAAGGTCCCGTCCGGGTTGAAGCTGTCCGGCTCCAGCGCATTCAGGTCAAGCTGGACAGTGCCCTCCCGGGCGCTGTGCGGATCGAGATTGACCAGGACGATGATGGTGTCCTTGTCCGCCCGGCCGGGGCCGGCCTTATGTGCTGCGTCAACCCTGGCCCGGGCCGCTCCGCCGGTCCTGGGCGCGGTCAGGGTCTTGTGCTTGCTGAAGGCCACCGTGGCCGGATCCGAGGTGGCGTGCACGGTCAGGTTCTGCAGGTCCATCAGCGCCGGGTGCTCGCGGCGGATCCGGTTCAGCATGGTCAGGTAGGGGGCCAGCGAGCGGCCGGAGGCTTCCGCCGCGGCGAAGTCCCGCTGCTTGTACTGGAATTTTTCGTTGTCGATGTACTCCTCCGCCCCGGGCCGGGCAATGTGCTCGAACAGCTCGTAGCCGGCGTAGACCCCCCACAGCGGGCTGGCCATGGAGGCCAGCACGGCACGGATCTTGAAGGCCGCCGGGCCGCCGTACTGCAGGTATTCGGTGAGGATGTCCGGGGTGTTCACGAAGAAGTTGGGCCGGTAGTACGCGGCCGTCTCCCGGCTGACCTCGGTGAAGTACTCTTCGATCTCCTCCCGGGTGTTGCGCCAGGTGAAGTAGCTGTAGGACTGCTGGAACCCCGCGCGGCCCAGCGCGTGCATCATGGCCGGGCGGGTGAACGCCTCGGCCAGGAACACGATGTCCGGATACCTCTTATTGACCTTCCCGATCAGCCATTCCCAGAACCAGACGGGTTTGGTGTGCGGATTGTCCACGCGGAACTGGCGCACGCCGTGGCCAGCCCAGAGCAGGACAATCCGCAGGATCTCCTTGGACAGCCCGTCCGGGTCGTTGTCGAAGTTCAACGGGTAGATGTCTTGGTATTTCTTGGGCGGGTTTTCCGCATAGGCGATGCTGCCGTCCACCCGGGTAGTGAACCATTCCGGGTGCTCGGTGGCCCAGGGATGGTCCGGGGCGCACTGCAGTGCCAGGTCCAGGGCCACGTCCAGGCCCAGTTCCCGGGCCCGGGCCACAAAGGCGTCAAAATCCTCGAAGCTGCCCAGATCCGGATGGATGGCGTCATGGCCGCCCTCGGCGGAGCCGATGGCCCACGGCGAGCCGGGATCCTCCGGGCCTGCCACCAGCGTGTTGTTGGGTCCCTTGCGGTTGATCCGCCCGATCGGATGGACCGGCGGCAGGTAGATAACGTCAAAACCCATCGCGGCCACGGCGTCCAGGCGTTTGGCCGCGGTGCGGAAGGTGCCGCTGGTCCAGTGGCCGCTGTCCGGGTCCCGCACGGCCCCTTCGGAGCGCGGAAAGAATTCGTACCAGGAACCGCGCCCGGCGGCGTCGCGCTGCACCAGGATCGGGAAGGCCGCGCTGCGGGTCACCAGGTCACGGACCGGCCGGCGGTCGACGGCGGCCAGTACGGCGGCACTGGTGCCGGCACCGAGCCGCTGGGGGACGGTAAGGGTGGCATCGCACAGCCGCGCGGCGGCGGCCCTCAAGGTTTTCGCGTCGGCGGCAGGCCGGTCGTCGTCGTCGGCCGCCGCGGCCAGCAGCGCCACGCCCTCGGCCAGCATGAGTTCCACGTCCACATCCGCGTCGATTTTGATCTCCGCGTTGTGCCGCCAGGTGGCGTAGAGGTCCGTCCATCCCTCGATCGCAAAGGACCACCGACCCACACCGGGGGCGGTGATGGTTCCATGCCACCGGTCCGTGCCCGGGACTCCCGCGGTGAGCCGGATGCGCTGGCGCTCCTGGCCCCGGGGATCCAACACCACGGCGCTGACGCCCAGGATGTCGTGGCCCTCGCGGAACACGGTGGCGGCCACCGGGATGTCCTCGTCGGGCACCGTCTTGGCCGGGAAGAGACCGCCCTCAACAACGGGGCTGACTTCCGTGATCGGAATCCGGCCGAACCGCAACCCCTCCCGCACGGTAGCCTTCGGACCCGTGGCCGGCGTGCGCCGTCGGACCGTTCGTTTCTCCTTCCCCTGCTCCTGCCCCGTGCCGGCAGCCGGCGCGGATGAATGGTCTCCTGGCATCACCATGGAAGTAGTCACAAGGTAGACGTTAGCGAGTCTGCGGGCAGATTGCGAAGGTGCGCCTGTGCGGCCCGGCTTGGGCCTTTGCCGGGAGATTTGGTATTTGGTTAACAATTCAACTTAACAATTCACAGCAAGCGCTGACACGCCCACTGCGGCCGCCCTTCTGCGCTAAGGTGACGCAAGTGAAGGCAATCCGCAGATTTACTGTCCGAACCGTTCTCCCGGAGTCGATCTCGCCGCTGGCGCGGCTGGCCACCAATCTCCGCTGGTCCTGGCATCTGCCGACCCGGGAGCTTTTTGCCCGGCTGAACCCCGAAATCTGGGCAGAAAGCAAGCACGATCCGGTCGCGTTCCTGGGTGCTGTGACCCGCGAGCAGCTGCAGCAGCTGGCCGAGGATCCGGACGTCGTCGCCCGCGTGAACGCGGCCGCCCATGACCTGGAGCGCTACCTGGACGAGCCGCGCTGGTACCAGGGCCTGGGCGAGACGGCCCCGAAATGCATTGCCTACTTTTCCCCCGAATTCGGCATCACCGAGGTGCTGCCGCAGTATTCCGGCGGCCTGGGCATCCTGGCCGGCGACCATCTCAAGGCCGCCTCGGACCTGGGCGTGCCGCTGGTGGGCGTCGGCCTGCTGTACCTGGCCGGCTACTTCAAGCAATCCCTCTCCCGCGACGCCTGGCAGCAGGAGACCTACCCGCTCCTTGATCCGGACGGGCTGCCGCTGACCCTGCTGCGCGAGAACGACGGCAGGCCGGCCCAGGTCACCCTGCCGCTGCCGAACGGGCGCGAGCTGCACGCGCACATCTGGCGCGCCGATGTGGGGCGCGTGCCGCTGCTGCTGCTCGATTCCAATGTCGCCGGCAATGACGACGCCGCCCGGGTGATCACCGACCGGCTGTACGGCGGCGGCGGGGACCATCGGCTGCAGCAGGAGCTGCTGCTGGGCATGGGCGGAGTCAAGGCGCTGCGCATCTATGCCCGGCTCTCCGGCTGCCCCACCCCGGAGGTCTTCCACACGAACGAGGGCCATGCCGGCTTCCTGGGCATCGAACGGATCCGCGAGCTGATGGATCCCGCGGTGACGGAATCGCCGCTGAGCTGGGAGGAGGCACTGACGGCCGGCCGCGCCTCCACCGTCTTCACCACCCACACCCCGGTTCCGGCCGGCATTGACCGCTTCCCCACCGCGCAGATCCGGCATTTCTTCGGCGCCGGGCTGGCGCCCGGGGTGCCGCTGGAAAAAGTCCTGGCGCTGGGGGCGGAAAATTACGACGGCGGCGACCCGTTCGTTTTCAACATGGCCGTGATGGGTCTGCGGCTGGCGCAGCGCGCCAACGGCGTGGCCAAACTGCACGGTGTGGTCTCGCGCGAGATGTTCTCCGGGCTGTGGCCCGGCTTCGACCACAGCGAAATCCCCATCACCTCCGTGACCAACGGTGTCCACGTGCCCACCTGGGTGGACCCGAAGCTCAGCTCCATGGCGGCCGAACGGTTCGGTGCGAGCGTGCTGGACGGCCCGGACTGGGGCAAGGCCTTCGACGTGCCGGACGCGGATGTCTGGGCGCTGCGCCGGATACTGCGCGTCGCCCTGGTCCGCGACGTGCGGCGCCGGTTGCGCTCCTCCTGGAAGAAGCGCGGTGCCGCGGACGCGGAGCTGGCCTGGACGGATTCGGTGCTGGACCCGGACGTTCTCACCATCGGCTTTGCCCGCCGAGTGCCCACGTACAAGCGGCTGACGCTGATGCTGCGCGATCCTGTCCGGATGAAGAAGCTCCTGCTGCACCCCACGCACCCGATCCAGCTGGTGATTGCCGGAAAGTCCCACCCGGCGGATGACGCGGGCAAGAAGATGATCCAGGACCTGGTCCGGTTCACAGATGACCCGCAGGTCCGGCACCGCATCGTATTCCTGCCCAATTACGACATTGCGATGGCGCGCACGCTGTTCCCCGGCTGCGACGTCTGGCTGAACAACCCGCTGCGCCCGCTGGAGGCCTGCGGAACCTCCGGCATGAAGGCGGCCATCAACGGCTCGCTGAACCTCTCCGTCATGGACGGTTGGTGGGACGAGCTGTACGACGGCGAGAACGGCTGGGCCATCCCGACGGCCAACAACGGCGCCTCCCCCGAGGAGCGCGATGACATCGAGGCCTCGGCGCTCTACGAACTGCTTGAGAACCAGGTGGCGCCGCGTTTCTACGGCTCCACCGTGGCCGAGGGCGCGGGGGCCGCGGGACCGTCCCAGCCCTCCCCCGAGGATTTGCCGACGCACTGGATCTATATGATCAAGCACACCCTGGCCCGGCTGGGCCCGGCGGTTTCCGCGGACAGGATGCTCAAGGATTACGTGGCCCGGCTCTACCAGCCCGCCGCCGTCGCCGGTCGTGCGGCCAGGGCGCAGGACTACGCCCAGGCCAAGGAGCTTGCCGCCTGGATCACCAAGGTCCGCGCCGTCTGGCCGAGGCTGGCTGTGGAGCACGTCGATTCGCTGGGCCTGGTGGAGGAACCCCAGATTGGCGATGTGTTCACCGTCCAGGCGTACGTCGCCCTGGCCGGGCTCTCACCGCAGGACGTCAGCGTGGAGGTGGCGTTCGGCCGTGCGCTGGACTCCGACGAACTCAGCGACACCCAGATCACCGTCCTGGACGGCGCTGAGGAACTGGACAACGGCCGCTACCTGTTCACCGGCGACGTGGTCATCGACCGCTCCGGCAGCTTCGGCTACACGGTGCGGGTTTTGCCCAACCACCCGGCGCTGGCCACCAAGGCCGAGCTGGGACTGGTGGTGAACGCCTGAGCGCGGGCGGCTCAGGCGTCGACGACGACGGTCAGGGATCCGCGCGCCGGTGAGCCGGTTGCCTCGGTATCCGGCGTGAGCCGGGGAGTCCGGCGGGAATACTCCCCCGCCTGGGCGAGGATCTCCAGGATCAGGGAGTGGGCCCGGGTGTCCCGGAACGCAGGATCGACATGCCAGACCAAGGTCCGGGCCGCGGTGGAGGAGTCCACCCAGTCCATCAGGCAGTCCTGCAGGGCATCGAGATTGTGGCCGAAGTGGGCCGGAAACTTGAGGGCATCCGCAAACTCCTGCAGAACCCCTTCCTTGCTTTGCGCTGCCGGGATTTCGAAGACCGCCCGTTTACCCTCTGTCATGACCCCTCCGCGCTGAAGTTGAAAAACGCGCAGCATCCGCCTGCTGGCCAGATCTCCCAGGAACAAACGGTGATGCACCGGTAGCCGCGGTCCGGGGAACGCGGCGTGGTGACAGTGTACTCCCTGCCGTCAGGAGCGGTAGCGGGTCACGAGCGGTAGATGTTGATGGCGTTCGCCGCCACCCGGTCGCGGCCGCCGGGGGTCAGCATCTTCCCCTGGCGTTCGTCATGCTCCGGCGCGGTGGTCATCCGCCGCTCGAAGCGGCGGGAGGGCCCGCCGTCGGCCGCCAAGACCGGCAGAGTGACGTCCACCGGCGCCGCCGAGGCGTTGAAGACCACCAGCCCGTCCAGCAGTCCGTCCGGTGATCCGATCAGCAGCTGCAGCACCCTGTTGGCCGGGTCCCGCCACTGCTCGGGGGTCATCGGCCGGCCCTCGGCGTTGTACCAGTGCAGGTAGGAGCACTCGCCCCGGCCCGGGTAGCCGCTGGGCTGGTTGGCCAGGAAGTTCCGCCGGACCTGGATCAGCCGCCGGGTGGCGGCCAGCATTTCCTGCGCGCCCGCGTCCATGGACCAGTCCAGCCAGGTCAGTTCATTGTCCTGGCAGTAGGCATTATTGTTGCCCCGCTGGGTGCGGCCCAGCTCATCCCCGGCGGTGATCATCGGCACGCCCAGGGAGAGCAACAGCGTCGCCATGATGTTCCGGCTGGTCTGCGCGCGGGCGGCCACAATGGACTCGTCCTCAGTGGGGCCCTCCACGCCGTGGTTCCAGCTGCGGTTGTGGCCGTGGCCGTCCCGGTCTTCCTCGCCGTTGGCCTCGTTGTGCTTGCGGTTGTAGGAGACCAGGTCCCGCAGCGTGAAGCCATCGTGGGCCGTGACGAAGTTAAGGGAGGCCAGCTGGCTGCGTCCGGATGCGGCGAAAAGCTCCGCGGAGCCCGCCAGCCCGTCGGCCAGCCTGTCCAGCGGGCCGCCCTGGCCGCCGGCGGCAATGGCCGCCTGGTCGGAGAGCCAGACATCGCGGACGGAGTCGCGGAAGCGGTCATTCCAGTCCGCCCAGCCGAGCGGGAATCGCCCGGTCTGCCAACCGTCGTGGCCCAGGTCCCAGGGCTCGGCAATGAGCTTGATTCCGGCCAGTGCCCGGTCCGTCGAGGCAGCGATCAGGAAGGGGTGCCCGGGCTGGAAGTCGTTGTCCGCGTTGCGGCCCAGCGTGACCGCCAGGTCAAAGCGAAAACCATCCACGTGGAATTCCTCCACCCAGTAGCGCAGCGAATCGAGCGCCAGCTGCACCACCCGCCGCTCACTGAAGTCCAGCGAATTGCCGCAGCCGGTGGAATCCACGTACCGGCCGCCGTCGTTCCGGTAGTATTGCCGATCCGCTAGCCCGCGCCAGCTCAGCGCCGGGCGGTCCTGTCCGCCCTCGGCCGTATGGTTGTAAACCACATCCAGGATCACCTCGATCCCGGCTGCATGGAGCAGTTTGATCATCCCCTTGAGCTCATCCTGGACCGCCTGCGGGCCGGCCGCCCGCGCCGCGGGGCTGGCGTAGGAGACCTGTGGGACAAAGAAGCCCAGGGTGTTGTAGCCCCAGTAATTTGTCAGGTCCAGGTCCTGCAGATGGGGCTCGTCGATGTGGAACTGGATGGGCAGCAGCTCCACGGCCGTGATCCCCAGCGCGGTCAGGTACTCGATCATGGCCGGGTGGGCCATGCCGGCATAGCTGCCGCGGATCTCCTTCGGGATCCCGGGGTGCAGCATGGTTTGGCCCTTGACATGGGCCTCATAGAGCACGGTGTTCCGCCACGGGGTGTGCGGATGCGCGTCCTGGCCCCAGTCAAAGCCGCTGTCCATCCGCACCGAGGTGTACAGCGACCCGGCTTCGCCGGCGGCGCCCGCCGAACTGGCGTCGCCGTTGGCATTGGTGACGCTGCGGCGGTGGATGGCCCGGCCGTAGGGATCCAGCAGCAGCTGGACGGAGTCCGGATCCAGCACGCCGGGGTTGCCGCCACCGGGGTTGCCGCCGCCGGTGGGACGGCCGCCGTCGGATGCGGCTGTTGCCGAGGCTGCCGCCGCGGCCGCGGCCGCGGAGAGGAAACCGTAGCGGCTGCCCACCGGCATTCCGGTGACCAGGCCATGGTGCACGCCGTCGGTGAAGTCCGGCAGCAGCACGCCGCGCCAGTCCCGGCCGGGCGCCTGGAAGTACAGCACCACGTCATCCAGGTCTGGTGCGTAGACGGCCACGTTGACGGAATCCGCCTCGACGGAATCGGCCGCATCGGAATGCGGGCTCAGTCCCAGCGGAAAGGCTCGCGAGGAAGCCGCGCCCAGCGGCGGCGCAGTAATGAGGTCAGCCACGGTCATAACTATGCGCGGGCGGCGCGTTGCTTGGATATCTCATACAGGCTGATGCCGACGGCCATCGACGCATTCAGCGATTCCATGGCCGAATCGATCGGAATGGAGACAATCTGGTCGCAGTTTTCGCGCACCAGGCGGGACAGGCCCTTGCCCTCGGATCCGACCACAATGCACAGCGGCTCCGTGGCCAGATCGAGCCCGGGCAGCGAAACGTCGCCGTCGCCGTCGAGCCCCAGGACGTAGATACCCATGTTCTTGAACGCTTCCAGCGCCCGGTTCAGGTTGGGAGCCTTGGCCACGGGCACGCGCACGGCGGCGCCGGCGCTGGTCTTCCAGGCTGACGCCGTCACGCCGACGCTGCGGCGCTCCGGTACGACGACGGCGTGCCCGCTGAAGGCGGAGACGCTGCGGATGATGGCGCCGAGGTTGCGCGGATCGGTAATGCCATCCAGCGCGACGAAGAGGGGCGCATTGTTGATGTAGCCCTTCTTCCACTTGGCTATGGTCTCCTGCGCCAGATCCACGGCGTCCTGGTATTCGTAGGGCGGGATCTGCAGGACCAGGCCCTGGTGCACGGCGTCCTCGGTGAGGCGGTCCAGCTCGGGTTTGTGGACTTCCATCAGCGGAATACCGCGGTCCGCGGCCAGCTTCAGCGATTCGCGGACCCTGTCGTCCATGTCAATGCGGACGGCGACGTACAGGACCTTGGCGGGGACGCCGGCACGCATCGCCTCCACCACCGAGTTGCGCCCGGTCACCATTTCCTCGGTGGCCCGGCCCTTGGGACCGTTGCGGCGTCCGGAGCGCGCCGCATCACCGGTGCCTGCGCGCTTGGCGGCGGAACGCTCCGCGAGCTGCTTGCCCTTGTGGGCCTTGTGGTACGGACGGTCCTCGGCCTTGGGCGTGGGGCCCTTGCCTTCCAGTGCCTTCCGGCCGTAGCCACCGGTGCCGACAGTGGGGCCCTTCTTGAGCTTGCGCATGGCGCCTGCGCGTGAATTACTGGCCATCGTCAAAACCCTAACGGTTGCTGGTCGGGCCGTGTTCCAGGCTCCGAAAGTCATCGATCAGCGGGCAGGAATCAGCCCGTTTTCTACTAGTTTACCGAGAGCAACCAAACCGGGTCAGGAGTGGCTCAGTGGAACGGCCCGTCGATGAGGAGAATCGTATTCTGCTCAGCGAATCCCGACTTCGCTGGCCGACGCGCGCAGTTAACCCCTCCGCAGGCTCCAACTGGCTCCGTCCGCCGAATCGGCGATTTCGATGCCGGCGGCCGCCAGCGAATCCCGGATCGCGTCCGAGGCGGCCCAGTCTTTCTCCGCGCGGGCCCGGCTGCGGGTTTGAAGCTGTGCCGAGACCAGCGCAGCCAGGGCCTTGTGCGCACCGCCGTCACCGTCGTCACCCTTCCAGTGCGGATCCATCGGGTTGACGCCCAGCGCACCGGTCATCGCCCAGACTTCCCGCAGGGCCGTGAGCAGGACCTCCCGTCCCGCGGCGCCGGTGGCCAGGGCCGTGTTGCCGCGCCGGACGGTCTCGTGCAGCACCGCAAGCGCGGCCGGCACGTTGAGGTCATCATCCATCGCCGCCTCGAAGGCCGCCGGAGCAGCTCCGGGCCAGAAGGAGAAATCGCCCGCCGAACCCAGGACCTTCATGGCGTTGGCCATGAAACTTTCAATGCGTTCGACGGCGGCCGCGGCTTCGGTGAGCGACTCCGGCCGGTAATCCAGCACCGAGCGGTAGTTGGCCTGGCCGAGGTAGTAGCGGACCACCAGCGGCCGGGCCTGCGCCAGCAGCTCCGCCGGGCCCACGGTGTTGCCCACCGACTTGCTCATCTTCTCGCCGCGGTAGGCCACCAGCCCGTTGTGCAGCCAGAAGTTGGCGAACGCCCGGCCGGCCGCCTGGGACTGGGCCATCTCGTTCTCATGGTGCGGAAAACGCAGGTCCAGGCCGCCGCCGTGGATGTCGAACGCGTCGCCGAGATACTTGCCCGCCATGGCGGAGCACTCCAGATGCCAGCCGGGACGTCCCGCGCCCCACGGACTGGGCCAGGCCGCCGTCGCCGGTTCTCCGGCTTTGTAGCCTTTCCACAGCGCGAAGTCCCGCGCATCCTTCTTGCGGCCGCTGAACTCCGGCTCGACGTCCGGGGCCGCCTGCATGTCGTCGATGTTCTGCCGGGTCAGGGAGCCGTACTTGCTCCAGGACCGCACATCGAAGTAGACGTCCCCGGAGCCGTCCGCCGCCGGGTAGGCATGACCGCCGTCAATCAGCTCCTGGATCAGCTGGTGCATCTCCGGGATGTGGCCGGTGGCGCGGGGCTCATAGGTGGGCTTCTCCACCCCGAGTGCGTCGTAGGCATCCTCGAAGGCCTGCTCATAACGGTAGGCCAGCGCCCACCACTCCTCCCCCGACTCGGCGCTCTTGGCCAGGATCTTGTCATCTATGTCCGTGACGTTGCGGATCACGGTGACCTTCAGCCCCCGGTAGCGCAGCCAGCGGGTGAGCTGGTCGAAGGCGATGGCGGAGCGGACGTGGCCGATGTGCGGCTCGCCCTGCACGGTGGCACCGCAGTAGTACAGGGATGCCTCGCCCGGCACGAGCGGGACGAAGTCGCGGATGGCGGCGGTGGCGGACTCGTAAAAGCGCAGGGTCACCGCTCCAGATTAGCGGACTGCCGCCGGCGGGGCCGGGAGGGGCAGCACCAGGGCGCTCGCGATGGCAGCGATCCCTTCGCCGCGGCCGGTGAAGCCGAGCGTGTCGCTGGTCGTGGCGCTGACGCTCACCGGCGCGCCCGCCGCCTCGCTGAGCACGGCCGCCGCCGCCGCCCGCCGGGGTGCGAACTTGGGCCGGTTCCCCACAAACTGCACGGCGATGTTGCCGATCTCAAAGCCGGCTGCCCGGACAATCCGGGCCGCCTCCGCCAGCAGCGTGAGGCCGCTGGCCCCCTTGAATTCGGGCCGGTCGGTCCCGAAGTGAGTGCCCAGATCCCCCAGCCCGGCGGCCGAAAAAAGGGCATCGGCGGCCGCGTGGGCCACCGGATCGCCGTCCGAGTGGCCGGCCAGGCCGCGCTCGCCCTCCCAGAACAGACCCGCCAGCCAGAGCGGCTGCGGCTCGTCCTCCGGGGCATAGGCGTGCACGTCGACGCCTATTCCGGTGCGCGGCAGGGGTTGGGGTTCGGGTTGGGGCTGGCTGAAAACCTGTTCCGGGTGCGGTGGCATGGGCTAGCCCTCTACCCAGCGCGGCGCCAATGGTCCGGCCAGCAGCGCCTCGGCCAGCAGGAGGTCCGTGGGCGTGGTGATCTTCAGGCTGCGCGCGGATCCCTTGACCACGTAGACGTCAACGCCCATGGCCTCCACCAGCATGGCGTCGTCGGTCACCTCGGCGGCCTGGGCATCGGTGAACATTTCCGCGTCCCGGTGGGCGCGGCGCAGGGTGGCCAGATCAAAGCCCTGCGGCGTCTGCACGGCTCTCAATTGTCCACGTGCCGGGGTGGTGCGGACTTTCTCGGGCGCGCGGGGCGCCTCCTCGCGGCCGGTGGGTGCCACCGCTTTGATGGTGTCGACGACGGCGAGGGCCGGGATGACGGCGAGGGCACCCTCGGCGAGGGACTGTGCCACGCGGTGGAAAACCTCGTCCGGGGTCAGGGCGCGTGCCGCATCGTGGACCATCACCGCCGTGATGTCCGGCTCAAGGGCGGCCAGCGCGGCCCGGACCGAATCCGAACGGGTGGATCCGCCGTCGACCACTGTAATGCTGGGGCTGCCGGCAGCAGCGGTCTCCACGGTCATTGCCTCGCACAGCCCCCGCAGGCTGTCCTCCCCGCGGGGGATCGCCACGCAAACCTGGCTGGCCACCCCGGCGCCGAGGACTCCGCGCAGGGTGTGGGTGAGCATCGGCTCACCGCCGAGCGGCACCTTCGCCTTGGGCATTCCGTAGCCGAGGCGCTCCCCCGAGCCCGCCGCCACCACAATAACGGCAATCTTGCTGCCTTCGTCTGCGTTCATGCGCCTAAGCGTAACGCCGCGGGCACCGGGCACAAGTAAACCCCGGCACCGTGGGGCGCCGGGGTTTTCTTGTGCCCTCCGGTCCGTGTCTCTCGGTCCGTGCCTCGTCCGTGTTAGGAAGCGAGGACCTCGTCCAGGACCGTAGCGGCCTTCTCCTCGTCCGTCTTCTCGGCCAGGGCCAGCTCCGAGATCAGGATCTGGCGTGCCTTGGCGAGCATCCGCTTTTCGCCGGCAGACAGGCCTCGGTCGTGATCACGGCGCCACAGATCCCGGACAACCTCGGCAACCTTGATGACGTCGCCCGAAGCGAGCTTCTCAAGATTTGCCTTGTAGCGCCGGGACCAGTTGGTCGGTTCTTCTGTGAATTCGGCACGGAGAACATCAAAAACGTGCTCCAGGCCTTCTTTACCAACAACATCGCGGACCCCAACGAGGTCCACGTTCTCTGCCGGTACTTCAATGGTTAGGTCACCCTGGGCCACCTTGAGCTTGAGATACATCTTCTCTTCGCCCTTGACGGTGCGCATTTTGATCTCCTCGATCTTTGCTGCACCGTGGTGGGGGTAAACTACTGTCTCGCCGACCTCAAAAAGCATGTGGATTCTCCCTTTCCGGCCTCTAGTTTATCACGATTTAGGCACCCCTCTGTTGCGTTTTCGCAGGTCAGGGCCAGCTGACACCTAGCTGGCGGTGCTAGCCGGAAACTGCAAAAGGGGTTGACGAAACCGCAAATGAGTGCAGGTGCACAGCGATGGATGCCAGGTTGTTGCATCTTGGGGAGTCCACTGAAGCGCGGTATGCAACTATTTCCGGTTAGGCTAGGTGCGAATATTGTTTGCCGTTTCTATGAGGAGTTCTAGACGTGAGATTCGCTGGGAGCAATCGGGTACTCAGTCGTACGCAGCGCTTTAGCCTGATTGCCGCCATCGGCGTGGGCGTGCTTTCGGCGACCGGCTGCAGCTACATCAACCCGCAGAGCACGGACCAGGTGTACTCCGCCTCGGATGGCGTACGCACCGACCTGGGCAGTCTGGAACTGCGGAACATCCTCATCGTCTCCACCGGCAAGGACCAGCCCGGCCGCGTGCTCGGGGCGGTCTACAACACCTCCAGCAGTGACATCACGCTCAGCATCGCGGGTTCCGGCGGTGCCGAAACCAAGATCATGGTGAAGGCCAACGGCCATCAGTTGCTGAGCCAGGACCAGACCAGTGCCACCCTGAGCACGGTCAGCGTAATTCCCGGCGCGGTGGAGAAGGTTACGCTGAGCCAGAACGGGGACAAGGGCCCGCAGACGCAGGAGCTGACGGTTCCGGTGCTGGACGGCACGCTCAAGGAATACCAGCAGTACCTGCCGACGCCGTCCCAGAGTTCCAGCTCGTCGTCCGCGTCGTCCGCGTCGTCTTCGTCTAGCTCCAGCTCGACGTCGTCGTCGGCATCACCGACGTCCTCTTCCACGCCCAGCAAGTAGGCCGCTAAGCGGATCTTTAAGAACGCGGAGGGCCCCTCATTCCACGGAGTGAGGGGCCCTCCGCGTCGGGTGCCGACGACGTTCTGTTCCCGCCACCGTCGGCTCCCCCACCGCGGGTCCAAGGTCGCAGATACCGACCGTTCGCGGGTCCACGGACGTGATGGGTAGGCGTAAAACCTTGGATCAGGGCTCGGACTTTGGGATCAGGGCCCGAACTCGGGGACCCGGCCTCGAACGTGGGGATCAGGGCTCGAACTTGTAGCCGAGGCCGCGCACGGTGACCAGATAGCGGGGGTTGGACGGATCCGGCTCGATCTTGCTGCGGAGCCGTTTCACATGCACGTCCAGGGTTTTGGTGTCCCCCACATAGTCCGAGCCCCAGACCCGGTCGATCAGCTGCCCGCGGGTCAGGACCCGGCCGGAGTTCCGCAGCAACATTTCCAGCAGCTCGAACTCCTTCAGCGGCAGTGAAACCTGCTCGCCGCTGACGCTGACGACGTGGCGCTCAACGTCCATCCGGACCGGTCCGGCCTGGACCGTCATGGTGATCAGTTCCTCGGGCTCGCCCTGGCGCCGCAGCACGGCGCGCACCCGGGCCACCAGTTCGCGGGAGGAATACGGCTTGGTGACGTAGTCGTCCGCGCCCAGCTCAAGGCCCACCACCTTGTCGATCTCCGAGTCCTTCGCGGTGAGCATGATGACGGGCACGCTGGAACGCTGGCGCAGCTGCCGGCACACCTCGGTCCCGGACTGGCCGGGCAGCTGGAGGTCCAGCAGCACCAGGTCCGCACCGGCGCGGTCGAATTCGGTGATGGCGTCCAGACCGTTGTCCACCACCTGTACCTCGAATCCTTCCTTGCCCAGCAGGTAGGACAGCGGGTCGCTGAAGGATTCTTCGTCTTCGACTATCAGGATCCTGCTCAAGAGGTGGCTCCTTGCTCGCGGACGCTGCCGTCCGGGATGGTGGATATGGCTTTGCGCCCGGCGCTGGCGCCGCGGGAGGCCGCGCGGGAGGTGCCGCGTCGTCCCGAGGGGGTGCCGCCGTCGTCGTCCGCGGCCTCCATCTCCGGCAGCCGGACGGTAAAAGTCGATCCCTTGCCCAGCTGGGACCAGACGGTGACCTCGCCGCCGTGGTTGGACACCACGTGCCTGACGATGCTCAGGCCCAGACCGGTGCCCCCGGTGTGCCGGGAACGGGCCGCATCGACGCGGTAGAAGCGCTCGAAGACGCGTTCCTGGTCCTCCGGGGTCATGCCGTCGCCCTGGTCGGAGATGGAAACGCTGACCAGGCCGTCGGCGGCGCGCAGGCCGATGCCGACCTGGGTGTTTTCCGGCGAGTAGCGGACGGCGTTGTCGATCAGGTTGCGGAAAGCGGTGACCAGCAGGTCGGGGTCGCCGTAGACCTTCCCTTCCGCCCTGCCGCCGACGACGAGGCTGATGTTCTTGCTCTCCGCCGGCAGCCTGGAGCGGTCCACGGCGTCCGCGATGACGGTGTTGAGGTCCACGGCCTTGCCCTGCTGGACAATGTCCGCCCCCTGCAGCCGGGAGAGTTCGATGATGTCCTGGACCAGGGCGGCCAGCCGCGCGGATTCCTTGTGCATGCGTTTGGCGAAGCGGCGGACGGCTTCCTCGTCGTCTGGGGAGTCCTCCAGCGCCTCGGCCAGCAGCGAGATGGCGCCGACGGGGGTTTTCAGCTCGTGCGACACATTGGCCACGAAGTCGTTGCGGATGGCCTCGGTGCGGGTGATTTCCGTCCGGTCGTCCGCCAGCAGCAGGATGTATTCCTCGCCCAGTGGCGCCACCCGGACCTGCACCACGATCGTGCCCTGCCCCAGCGGACCGCGGGGAAGTTCCAGGTCCCGCTCATCGATCACGCCGTCGCGCCGGACCCGGCCGGTCATTTCGAGCAGCTCCTTGTGCACCAGGGTATGCCCGCGCACCAAGCCGAATGCGTAGGCCCCGGGGCTGGCACGGACCACGCCGTCGACCGCGTCCACGACGACGAAGGCCCGGCCGACGACGGCGAGCACCTCCGCGGAACCATCCGGCAGGGTGGGCTCATCCACGTCCACGACTTCCCGGCGCTGGCGTTCGCTCAGGTTGAACGCGAGCATGCCGGAGACGCCCAGCGCTAAGCCGATCAGTCCGGAGATCACTCCAATGAGCAGGGGGTCCACGCAACTAGCTTATGCGCAAGACCAGGGCCTAAATGGCCTTCCAGTGGCCCGGCCGTCGCAGTTCAGCTAACGTTCACTTACCGGTGCCAAAACGTTCATCCGGGGATGAAAGGCTGGGCCCTAGAGCTGTGGCATACCGTCCACGGCAACGGTTCTGCGCCCAGGCCGCAGAATACAGAAGTAGTAGTGAAAGGACGCCCAGTGCGCAAAGTTTTCCAGGCGGAGCTCCACCAGGTGGGCGAGGAACTGATCGAGATTTCCACGCTCGTCACGGAGGCCATTGAAAAGTCCACGCGGGCCTTCCAGGGTGCGGACGTGGAGCTGGCCCAGGATGTGATTGCGGCCGATGCCCGGATCGACTTTCTGCAAAATGACCTGGACGAACGCGCCATTGACATCCTGGCTCTGCAGGGCCCGGTGGCCTGCGACCTGCGGATGATTGTCGGCTCCCTGCGG
>JBBRKU010000006.1:0-16032 GCA_038231735.1 Actinomycetales bacterium
GTGGCCGGCGGCGTGAGCCTGAGTACCATCGAAGCCGTCCAGCGTGCAGGCGCCGATGTCGCCGTCGCCGGCGGCGCGATTTATGGGGCAGCAGATCCAGCCCTGGCAGCCAAGCAACTCCGCGCCGCCATCTCCTAACCCATCTCCTTCGGAAAGACCGGCGGCACACGAGGGTGTCAACCTTGACCGGCTCTTGGACCAAGACGAAGGGTATGAGGGCATTTTTTGGACATCCGGTCAGGATCTCATCGGGCCAAAACAGCAAGGCGGCACAACCTAAGCAAGGAGCCGTCAAATTCCTGGAGCATCTCGGGAGCTGGAGCCCAAACAAACCCGACCCTTTTTTGGAAAGGCAGTCCGATGCTACAAACCTCAGATTCTTGTCGTAGTACGTGGATGGGCCGGGAGGCCCTCGCCGAGGCCATGATTCCGGTGATCGGCCGGCTGTACCGCGAAAACAACGTGGTGACCAGCATCCATGGCCGGAGCCTGATCAACAACTCCACCATGAACATCCTCAAGGCGCACCGCTTCGCGCGCCGGATCAGTAAGGACGAATTGCTCTTAGAGGAGACTGCCCCGCTGCTGAACACTTTGGCGCAGCTGCAGCTCGGCTCGGCCGCGATCGACATCGCGCGCCTGAACCAGAAGTTTAAGGAAGAGGGCGACGGTGCCACCTTGGAGGAATTCCTCCGCGCGGAACTCGCCGAGATTGTGGGCAAGCGCGACGGCGATGACCGCACCAGCACCGACGTGGTGCTGTACGGTTTCGGTCGGATCGGCCGTCTCCTGGCCCGCCTCCTGATCGAAAAGGCCGGTGGTGGCCATGGCCTGCGGTTGCGCGCCATAGTTGTCCGGCGCGGGTCCGACAACGACCTTACCAAGCGTGCCAGCCTCCTGCGCCGCGATTCGGTTCACGGTTCCTTTGAGGGCACCATCCGGGTCAACGAAGCGGCCAACACCATCACGGCCAACGGGGTCCAGGTCCAGGTCATCTACTCGGACAACCCTGCCACCATCGACTACACCGCGTACGGCATCAACAATGCTCTTGTGGTGGACAACACCAGTCGCTGGCGTGACGCTGAAGGGCTGTCCCAGCACCTGCAGAGCAAGGGTACTGCGCGGGTATTGCTGACTGCTCCGGGCAACGGTGAGCTGAAGAACATCGTCCACGGCATCAACCACGGCACCATCGAGGACACGGACCGGATCGTGTCCGCGGCGTCCTGCACCACGAACGCCATCACTCCGGTCCTGAAGGCCATCAATGACAGGTTCGGCGTGGTTCACGGCCACGTGGAAACCGTCCATTCGTTCACCAATGACCAGAACCTGATCGACAACTTCCACAAGGGTGACCGGCGCGGCCGCTCCGCGGCGCTGAACATGGTGATTACCGAAACCGGTGCCGCCAAGGCAGTGGCCAAAGCCCTGCCCGAACTGCTGGGCAAGCTTAGCGGCAGTTCCATCCGCGTTCCTACCCCGGACGTGTCGCTGGCTGTCCTGAACCTGAACCTGGAATACGGCACTACCAAGGACGAGGTCAACAACTTCCTCCGCGAAATGTCACTGCACTCGGACCTGCGGAAGCAGATCGACTACATTGACTCGCCCGAGGTGGTCTCGACGGACTTCGTTGGTTCCCGCCGTGCCGGCATTGTGGACGGACTCGCGACCGTTTCCACGGACAAGAACCTTGTCCTCTACGTCTGGTACGACAACGAGTTCGGTTACAGCTGCCAGGTGGTCCGCGTCATGGAAAAGATGGCCGGCGTGAACCGGCCGTCCTTCCCCGCGACGGATGTCGTAGAGGAGGCCAGGTCGGTGCTTGCCGCCCTGGGATAAATTCAACCGCTGCTTATTCGAGCCGCGGCCATCACCAACAGCCCGCCGGGGATGTTACCGGCGAGTAGTATCAGAAAGGTAAATCCAAATGAGCATAACCTTCCGGCCCAGCGAGCTCTTCGAAGGGAAGCTAGACGAATCCCTACTCGGCCTCCCCTACGCCGAGGTGCTAGGCGACGAGATTCCAGTGAGAATGTCCGTCCCTTTCACCAGCGACGACTCTCGCATCGTCTCTGGAGTGTGGGAAGCAGAACCAGGCCTCTCGAGGTGGGAGTTTTTAGAGCGCGGTGAGGTGATTCACGTCCTTGAAGGCCGCATGGTGGTCACTGAGGATGACGGTGAAGCGGTCACTGTGGAGGCCGGAAATGCCGCCGTCTTCCCAATTGGGTGGCGAGGGACTTGGGAGATCCAAGAACGGATCAGAAAGTTCTTTGTGATATTCGTGCCCTGACCGGGAGAGAAACTCTGCCGGTCCGCCCCCCCCGGGGGGGGGCACACCCCGGTCTGACAGGTTGTGATCATGGGTGGCTTTCCTGGTAGGGGCAGTGGGGTACGGGATTTTCTGTATATCTCAATCTGGGAAAATCTGATGTGCAACGCTAGTCGGTCGATGAGTAGCCCTTCCGCTTGCCCAATACCTCGCTTAAGCGTCCATCAAATTAAACTGAGGTATACCGGAAATTCGGCAACCACTGGCACCGTGAAGGAGCCGACTCCAAATGGTGACAGCGAATCTTACGCAAAATCGGGTGCCTGAGGCAACCAACTTTACATAACCTTGGTTATCGGCTCTTGAAAATCGGCGGGGGAGCGGCCGCAAAAGGGGCTGTCCCTGACGTCCGGCTCGGGCCTTTTTCTCCCAAAGCTCCGTGACTCAGAAACCGGTCAGCCAGCGCCCGGTTCACGACGGTGATGTCCAGGACGCAGGGTCAAAAGGCTCATCCGATCCCGTTATTTCGGCCGGCCATGCGGAGTATTCATCCTGCTGGTGCTCGCTTTGGCTCCAGATGGGCGTATTCCGGTATCCGAACTTGTCGCAGTTGTAGAAGGGACCTTAGAACGAACTGCAACGGTAGCTGCGTTTGGCGCGATGGTCATCGTGCTGGCCGGATGTGTTGCATCAAAGAGTGGATCTGGACGACAGGACCAGACGGTGGTCTCTCCGTGACTGGCCCTTGTAATTGCTTTGAGTCGCACCTCACACCTCTCGCTACATTTCTAGGTGAGATCGGCGTGATGCTCTGCCTGTAAACCCTCTCCTATGATTTGAGCCGAAACATGAAAATTGGAATCCTCACTAGCGGTGGCGACTGCCCCGGATTAAACGCCGTTATCCGCGGCGCCGTATTGAAGGGCATAGCCATCCATGGCCACGAATTCGTGGGTTTCCGTGACGGTTGGCGCGGTGTGGTGGAGGGCGACATCATCGACATCCCCCGCACCATGGTCCGTGGTATCGCCAAGCAGGGCGGCACCATCCTGGGCACCTCGCGCACCAACCCCTTTGAAAACGGCGGCGGCCCTGAGGTCATCAAGACGCACATGGACCGGCTGGGCATCGCCGCGATCATCGCGATCGGAGGTGAGGGAACCCTCGCCGCGGCCAAGCGCCTGACGGACGCAGGGCTGAAAATCGTGGGTGTCCCCAAGACTGTGGACAACGACCTTGACGCGACTGACTACACCTTCGGTTTCGATACCGCCGTGCAGATCGCCACGGAAGCGATCGACCGGCTGCGCACCACCGGAGAATCGCACCACCGGTGCATGATCGTCGAGGTGATGGGCCGTCACGTGGGCTGGATCGCGCTGCACGCGGGGATGGCAGCGGGCGCGCACGCCATTCTGATCCCGGAGCAGAAGGTCAGCATCGAACAGATCACCCAGTGGGTGAAGGAAGCCTACGCCCGTGGGCGCGCACCGCTGGTAGTGGTTGCCGAAGGGTTTGCTCCGGAGCACATGGAAACCCCGCACTCCGAGCGCGGGCTGGATACCTTTGGCCGTCCACGGCTCGGTGGGATCGCGGACCAGCTGGCCCCGGAGCTGGAAGCCCGGACCGGCATCGAAACCCGCGCCACCGTCCTGGGCCATATCCAGCGCGGCGGGGTGCCGTCAGCCTTCGACCGGGTCTTAGCCACCCGGCTGGGCATGGCGGCCATCGACTCGGTGGTGGAAGGCTTCTGGGGCACCATGGTGGCGCTCAAGGGAACGGACATCGAACACGTGGGCTTCCAGGCGGCCCTGGGCCAACTGAAGATTGTTCCGCAGAAGCGCTACGACGAAGCCGCCGTCCTGTTCGGCTGAGCTGCCCGCCCCAATTAAACAGTCTGGGAAGTTCCGGAGGACGAAGTCGGCGCGGATAATTCCTCCTGTCCGCTGTGCTGGAGCCGAGGCCTGCTGTCCCATGGGGGGGCCGTCCGCTCTCTGCATCCAAGCCGAGACCGTTCCGCCAGCAATCACGGCAACTGCAGCGGCAAGGCGCCAGTGAACGCTACTGCCTACCCGGCCGCATATGCTTCCAAGCCAGCAACGTTCATGCCGACCGCACCGCCTGGTAACCGGCCATTCGACGGCCGCGATGACAGCACCCTCTTCCGCGGGCTCACGGCCAATCACCACATGCCGCCCATCGGTGTGCCGGTGTCGGCGTTCCGGCCGCCTAAGTTCAGGACGCGAAGGCCGCACCTATTCCCGCAGCGCTTTCAAGCCCGGCGTGCTCGGGATGGACAGGTTCTTGTTGCCACCGCAGCCTCGATCAGCGATCAGCGTCCCCCAAACCGGGAGCCCGCTTGGAGGACTTCAACTTCGGCCACCACTGCTTGATGCTCGTGGCGGAAGGCTCGCACTGCGCTGCCCTGTGCCCATGTATTGAGCGAGGGCCCTATACGGCGATACGCTGGGACAACACCGACGACAGCAGCGCATACAAGGCCTTCCGTCCTCCGAAGGCCAGATCCTGCTCTTGAACGAGGAATAGCGCCGTCACGATCCTTCACATCCTTTAAGCGGCGAGGCGCCATGGAAAAAATGGGCCTTGTACACGGGAGTCCGGTGAACCGGGCTGAGAGGAAACTTCTCAAGTTTCGACCGTTGAACCTGATCCGGACGCCAGGCCCACTCGTAGACCTCGGTCTCGGCAGGCAGGAGCGTGGGCTCCGGACCAATAAGGTTCTTGCGGAACTCGTCAGACATGCTTAGAAGGTCTTTCCGGCCGAACCGAGCTGCTTGGTGGTCTCCATAACGCGGGCTGCGAGCCCGGCTTCGGCGGAGGCGCCCCAGACGCGGGGGTCGTAGATTTTCTTGTTGCCCACTTCGCCGTCCACCTTCAGGACACCGTCGTAGTTGCGGAACATGTGGTCGGCCACAGGACGGGTGTAGGCGTACTGGGCGTCCGTGTCGATGTTCATCTTGATGGTGCCGTAGGACACGGCGTCGGCGATCTCCTGGTCCGAGGAGCCGGAGCCGCCGTGGAACACGAGGTCGAACGGGTTCTCCTTGCCGATGCGGGCACCGACCTGGGCCTGGATGTCCTTGAGGATTTCCGGGCGCAGCTTCACGCCGCCGGGCTTGTAAACGCCGTGCACGTTGCCGAAGGTCAGCGCGGTGATGTAGCGGCCGTTCTCACCGGCGCCCAGTGCCTCGATCGTGGCCAGGGCGTCGTCCACGGTGGTGTAGAGCTTTTCGTTGATCTCGTTTTCAACGCCGTCTTCCTCGCCACCGACGGTGCCGATTTCAACCTCGAGGATCATCTTGGCGGCAGTGGTGCGCGCCAGCAGTTCCCGGCCGATGCGCAGGTTTTCCTCCAGGGTTTCGGCGGAGCCGTCCCACATATGGGAGTTGAACACCGGGTTGCGGCCGGCCTTGACCTCAGCTCCGGAGGCGGCCAACAGGGGCAGGACGAATCCGTCCAGCTTGTCCTTGGGACAGTGGTCCGTGTGGAGTGCGATGTTGACGTTGTAGTTCTTGGCAACCTCGCGGGCGAAGGCCGCGAAGCCGAGGGAACCGGCAACCATGTCCTTCGTGGAGGCACCGGACCAGTAGGCCGCGCCGCCGGTGGAGACCTGGACGATGCCGTCGGACTCAGCTTCAGCGAAACCGCGCAGCGCGGCGTTCAGCGTCTGCGAGGACGTCACGTTCACGGCCGGGAACGCGAAGCCGCGTGCTTTCGCGCGGTCGATCATCTCGGAGTAGATTTCTGGGGTTCAGGGCTCCTGACATTGGGTCAGAGTTTTTGCATGGTCAGCGCTGGGATTTGACTTCGTAGCGGAGGATGAGGTCTGTGCCGGGGTGGCGGGTTTGGGTGGCGGTGAGGTGCTCGCAGAGTTCACTGATGGCTTTGGTTTGTCGTGTCGTGGGGAGCGGGTCGAGGCGGATGGTGAGGGTGCCGTGGCCGGGGATGATGTCACCTGATCCGGTGAGGGCCTGGCGGATCAGGGAGTGGGCTTCCTGTGCGGCTCGGGCGTAGCCGGTGCTGCGGCGGATATCGCGGGCGAGGGTGTTGGCGGTGTTGAACGCGGCCATCCGGATCGCGTGGCTGAGCAGTTTCGTGTCGGTGTCCAGGACCTGCTGGCCGGGGTGGACCTCGCCCAAAGGCAGCCGGGCCTTGATGCCGGCATGGTCGGCCACGGCCGCGTCAAGAGCGTCCCGTGCGGCGGCCTGCTCAGCGGTGATCGTGTTGTAGTCGGCGTTGGTGATCAGCACTTCCGTGGTCCCCGGGGCCGGGGTGCGGGCGGCCAGCAGGGCCGCATCGGTGCCGGCGATGGTCTTCTCGTAGCGGGTCCGGGCGGCTACGACTTTCTGGTGGGCTTTGGCCTTGGCCGGGTTGGGCACGGACCGGGCGGGATCATCGTCGGTGGCGGCGTAGGAATCGTGGGAGTCCAGCTCAAAACGCATCCTCCCGTAGCGGAAGTAGTTTTCCTGCCGCCATCTGGCTCCCATCCGCCAGATGACCTCCCCGGCGGCCAGGTCGGTGCGGGTGGTCAGGATGTGGAACTGCCTCCCGGTCTTCGTATCCTGCCGGGTGATCTGACGCATCTTAAAGACTTCCCCGCTGGACCCGACCGGGACCTCCACCGCCGTGTCGGCGGCTTCCCAGGTATGGTTGAGTCCTGCCTCGTCGGTGTGCGTGTGCGGGGTGAACAGGGCAGGGTCGATGTCGGCGGTGCTGCCTTTGCGCCAGGTGAGGGTATCGAAGCCGGCGGTGTCCATGTGCTTGAACAGGGCCGGGGACCAGCCGCCGCGGTCAAAGCCGACCAGCACGCGTCGGCCGTCGCCGATGATGTCCCGCAGGTGCGGTAGCAGGTGGCGCAGTTCCCCGGCCAGGGACGCCCCGGGTTCGGCCATCACGACGAACACCGGGTCACCGGTGGCGTCGTTGACCCAGGTTTCCTCGGTCGCCGGTGCCGGGAACTTCAGCCTGGTGGAATGGATTCGCCCGATCTTCTTCCCGCCCTGGTACGCCCGCACGTGTCCGTCGACGTAGAGCACGGCGGAGAGCTCCCCGTCGGGGTCATGGTCCGGGTGCAGGTGTTTGGCGGCGATGGCTTTGAGCAGTTCCGGTGCTTTACCCGTGCCGGCGAGGATCCCGATTTTACGGCGGATCGTTTTCACTTCCGGTCCCCGGTCCAGGCCCAGCACCCTGCCCAGGGCGGCCGGGTCGATCCGGGTGGCCCCTTCGGCGCGGGCTTCCCCGGCCAGGGCACGGAACACGGACTCGGTGAGGATGGTTTCCAACCCGTAGAACCCGTTCGGCAACGCCCCGAAAACCTCCCTCGCGCAGGACAGCAACCCGGTGGTTTCCAGGGCGGGCAGGGCCAGGAACAGCCCGGCCAAAGGCACCCGGGCCGCCGGGGCGAAGACCGGGGCCGCGGCCTCGATCAGCCCGGCCCGGGCGGCGGCACGCTCCCCGGAACGGTCCGCCGGAGCCGGCAGGACCGGAACCGCAGCGGCCCTCCGGCCCGAAGCCGGCTCGGCCGAAGCCGGCTGCACCGTTGCCCGTGCAGTGGCGCCTTGTTCCGTTTCGCCCTTACCGGAGCCGGCTGGCACGGCCCTGGCGACGCTGGAGGCCGACATCCCCACCGCCTCACCGATGGTGCGTAGGGACTGGCCGGCCTTGCGGCGCCGGCGGATCTCGGCGGAGGCTTTGGCTGTGAGGATCCGTGAGCCCTTGGGGCCGCGCTTGTCCGATACCAGTCCGGCCACCCCGGCTTCGCTGAACTGCTTGCGCCAGCGCCACAGCGTTTCCGGTTCAACACCGAACGCGGCGGAAATATCGTTCACCGTGCCTGCCTTAAGATCCGCCAGCTGCGCGGCAGCTAGGCGGCGCATCGCAGAATCCCCGGTGGCCCAGGAGTAGACCAGCTCCCCGTGCAAGGTGACCCGTCCGCCGTCCGTATCCTCGATCAGTGTCGCGGCTGCACCGATGATCACGCCTGCATCGGGGACCAGGAGGGGAAGGGGTGGCTGGGCGGTCATCACACTCATCATCCCACCACCTTGAATCGAATATATATCTTACATTAATTATACGGCATCCAGGGCAGAATTAAAAGTCCCAACCCCACAAATCCGCAGAAGCTTCCGTCCTATGTCAGGAGCCCTGGGGTTGCAATGGGCATGCTGACTCCTATGCTGAGTTTCTCTGTGGGCACTTCCCTGCTGGTCAGGGCATTCTCCGACTTCCGTTACGTTTTCAGGCGAACAGGAAGGCGGTCGCGTCGAGACGGTTCTCTTTGACCAAGCGCGAGATATTCTCCGGGTCCGCGCACGGTCCTTCGAATGGGTTGGTCGGAGATGAGCCAAGGATTATGCCTCCCTGCTTGGATAGACCCCGGACACTGTGCCGGTCAAGGTGCATGAGATCGGCGTTGACGACTCCTCGCCAACCGTACTTGAAGCCCACGAACTCGTTGCCTCGGGCGAGGCTGCTCTTCAGGACTGATTCCCCGGGTGACCGCGTTCAGCCCTGGGCAATCGACCCCAGAGGGGAGAATGCCAATCCTCATCTGATTCGTACCTTTGTGGTGTATAGAAAGGTACGGTGCGGTTGAGCCCCTACTCTCGGCCTGCCCACAATCCACTGCCTCTTTGGCGAACCCGCACCGAATCCCCTGGTGAAGCGCCAAGTTACCCGGCAACCTCGCCGGTGGTTTCATATGTGGCGATCTTGCCGATGCGGCGCTCGTGGCGCTCGGCATTGCTGAATGGTTCAGCCAGGAATGCCTCGATCAGTTCGGTGGCCTCCTCAACGGTGTGCTGGCGCCCGCCCACTGCCACCACGTTGGCGTCGTTGTGTTCGCGGGCCAATTTGGCCGTGTCGAGGTTCCACGCCAGGGCCGCGCGCACGCCTTTGACCTTGTTCGCGGCGATCTGCTCGCCGTTGCCGGAGCCGCCCAGCACTATCCCGAGGGCGTCCACGCCCGCGGTCTGGTCGGCCACGACGGCGGACGCAGCCTTGATGCAGAATTCCGGGTAGTCGTCATCGGCGTCGTAGGCCGCAGGCCCGTGGTCCACCATCTCGTAGCCGTTGGCTGACAGTGCGGTGATGAGGTGGGAGCTGAGCTCCATGCCGGCGTGGTCGGTTGCGATGTGAACGCGCATGAGTGGTCCTTCAGGCTGGTTGGGGTGCGGTGTTGTTGGGGTGAAGTGTTGTTCCGGTGAAGGCGAGCTGGCCGTTCGCGCGCAGCGACTCGATGGCGTCCGCAGGCGACGGCCTGCCGTACACGGCCGATCCGGCCACAAAGACGTTGGCACCGGCCTCCGCGGCGCGGGTGATGGTTTCCTCCGTGATGCCGCCGTCGACCTGGATGGCCACGTCCACCCCCGAACCCTCGACCGCCGCGCGGGCACGGCGGATCTTGGGCAACATGACGTCCAGGAATGCCTGGCCGCCAAAGCCCGGCTCCACCGTCATGATCAAGAGCATGTCCAGTTCGGGGAGGATGTCCAGGTATGGTTCGATCGGGGTGGCCGGGCGCAGTGCCATGCCCGCCTTGGCCCCGCGCGCGCGAAGTTCGCGGGCGAGTTTGATGGGGGCGTCGGACGCCTCGACGTGGAATGTCACCGAGCCCAGGCCGGCGTCGGCGAACTGCGGCGCCCAGCGGTCCACATTGGAAATCATCAGGTGGGCGTCCAACGGCACGGGGCTGACCTTTTGCAGCCGTTCCACGACGGGCAGCCCGATGGTCAGGTTCGGCACGAAGTGGTTGTCCATGACATCCACGTGCACGGCATCGGCGTTGCTTATGCGGGCCAGCTCGGCCTCGAGGTTGACGAAGTCGGCCGAGAGGATGCTGGGATTGATGCAGCACTTCAGGGGTGAAATGGACATGGTGTCTGCCTTTCGGTAGCGGTCAGAGCCTGCGGATCAGTGCCACGGACATGGCGCTCGGGAGCAAGCGAGGAACCGCCCGTGCCGCACAGGACAATGGGGTGAGGCCCTCGGCCTGGAATGCGGCCGCAGCCCGTTGATCTCGGCGACCAGGGTGTGGTCCTTCGCTAAAATCCTGGTGGAAATCCGTTCTACGACAAGTGCCGGGATGTGCTGCTCAATAGCCTGTTGCGCAGCACCGGTGGCGTCGTAGCTGAGAGTGCTCAGTGGGTTAGGATGCCTTCCGTGCGGTGGCGAGGGCGCTTTCGACGTCAGCCAGGAGTTCCTTCCAGCTGGTCACGAACTTGTCCAGTCCTTCGGATTCGAGGATCGCGACGACCTCGTTGTAGGAGACGCCGAGGCCTTCGAGGGCGTTGAGCACGCCGTTTGCTTCCTCGTAGGTGCCGGTGATGGTGTCACCGGTGACTACGCCGTGGTCGAAGGTGGCGTCGAGGGTCTTTTCCGGCATGGTGTTCACGACGCCGGCAGCAACCAGTCCGGTCACGTACAGGGTGTCGGGGTAGGCGGGGTCCTTGACGCCGGTGGAGGCCCACAGGGGGCGCTGCGGCAGTGCGCCGGCGCCGGCCAGGACTGCCCAGCGTTCGGTAGAGAAGAGCTCTTCGTAGACCTGATAGGCGAGGCGGGCGTTGGCAACGCCTGCCTTGCCTTTGAGTGCCTTGGCTTCGTCGGTGCCAATGGCGTCGAGGCGCTTGTCGATTTCGGTGTCCACGCGGGAGACGAAGAATGATGCCACGGAGTGGATCTTGGAGAGGTCGTGGCCGTTTTCCTTGGCCAGTTTCAGGCCGGACTGGAAGGCCTTGATGACCCCGCGGTAGCGCTCTAGGGAGAAGATCAGGGTGACGTTGACGCTGATGCCTTCGGCCAGGGTTGCCGTGATGGCCGCGAGGCCTTCGAGCGTTGCCGGGATCTTGATGTGGACGTTGTCCTTGTCGACCTTCTTGTAGAGGTGCTTGGCCTCAGCGATCGTGCCTTCGGTGTCCCAGGCCAGGCGGGGGTCGACCTCGATGGAGACACGACCATCGACGCCCTTGGTGGCGGCGGCGACCGGGGCGAAGAGGTCGCAAGCGTCGGCGACGTCGGTGGTGGTGATCTCGAAGATCGTCGCATCGAGGCTGGCGCCCTGTGCGGCAAGTTCGGCGATCCTTGCGTCGTAGTCCGTGCCGGAGGTGATCGCGGCCTGGAAGATGGACGGGTTGGTGGTCACGCCGACGACGTTCTTTTCGTCGATGAGCTTCTGCAGGCTGCCGCTGGAGAGCCGTTCGCGGGAGAGGTCGTCCAGCCAGATGGAAACACCGGCGTCGGAAAGCTGTGCGGTGGGTGTTGCGTTGGTCATGACTTCTGCTTCTTCCTTCGAAAATAATGATGGACAGTTGCCGCAGTGCAGTTGAAGGTTAGTTGCCTACGGCGGCGAGGGAGTCCTTGGCGGCGGCAGCGACCGCTTCTGCCGTGATGCCAAACTCCTGGAACAGGCGCTTGTAGTCTGCCGAGGCGCCGAAGTGCTCAAGGCTGATGGAACGACCGGCGTCGCCAACGAATTCCCTCCAGCCCAGGGCCAGCCCGGCCTCAACGGAGACGCGGGCCTTGACGGCGACAGGGAGCACGGACTCGCGGTAAGCGGCGTCCTGCTTGTTGAACCACTCGACGCACGGCATGGAGATGACGCGGGTGGCGATGCCTTCGGCCTGGAGGGCTTCGCGGGCCTGGACGGCCAGCTGGACCTCGGAGCCGGTGCCGATCAGCAGCACCTGGGCCGGGACGGTAGCGCCGTCCCTGGATGCCTCGGCCAGCACGTAGCCGCCCTTGGCCACACCGGCGGTGGAACCGAAGGTGTCACCCTCGGCTGCGCCCTCGCCGCGGGCGTAGGTCGGGATGTTCTGACGGGTCAGCACGAGGCCGGCCGGGTTCTCGTGGTTCTCCAGCATGGTCTTCCACGCTACTGGAACCTCGTTGGCGTCGCCGGGACGAACGACGTCCAGGCCCGGGATCGCACGCAGGGTCGAGAGCTGTTCCACCGGCTGGTGAGTAGGTCCGTCCTCGCCCAGGCCGATGGAGTCGTGCGACCACACATAGATGGACGGGACGCCCATGAGGGCGGAGAGGCGGATGGCCGGGCGCTGGTAGTCACTGAAAATCAGGAACGTGCCGGAGAACGCGCGGGTGCGGCCGTGCAGCGAGATGCCGTTCACGATCGACGCGGCGGCGTGCTCTCGGATGCCGAAGTGCAGGACCCGGCCGTACGGGTTGCCCTTCCACGCTTCCGTGGAGCGGGAGGCCGGGATGAACGACGGCGATCCCTCGATCGTGGTGTTGTTGGACTCGGCGAGGTCGGCCGAACCGCCCCAGAGTTCCGGCATGAGCGGTCCGATGGCGTTCAGGACCTTGCCGGACGCGGCCCGGGTGGAGACGTCCTTGCCTGCTTCGAAGACCGGCAGGGCGGTGTCGACGCCGTCTGGAAGTTCCTTGGCCTCGATGCGCTGCAGGAGCGCGGCGCCTTCCGGGTTGGCTGCCTGCCAGGCGTTGAAGGACTCTTCCCATTCCTTGCGTGCGCCTGCTCCGCGGTCCACCACCGAGCGGGCGTGGGCCAGGACTTCCTGGTCGACCTCGAAGGTCTTGGCGGGGTCGAAGCCCAGCACTGCCTTCAGTGCCGCAACTTCCTCGGCGCCGAGGGCTGAGCCGTGGATCTTGCCGGTGTTCTGCTTCTTCGGGGCCGGGTACCCGATGATGGTGCGCAGCGAGATGATGGACGGCTTGGAGGTCTCGGCCTTCGCAGCCAGAAGTGCGGAGTAGAGCTCCTGGACGTCTTCGACATATTCGCCCGTCTTGGTCCAGTCCACGCGCTGGGTGTGCCAGCCGTAGGACTCGTAGCGCTTGAGAACGTCTTCGGTGAAGGCGATGTCGGTGTCGTCCTCGATGGAGATGTGGTTCTCGTCGTAGACCACCACAAGGGTGCCCAGTTCCTGGTGCCCGGCCAGGGAGGAAGCCTCGGAGGTCACGCCTTCCTGGATGTCGCCGTCGGAAGCGATGACCCAGATGGTGTGGTCGAACGGGCTTTCGCCGGCCGGAGCATCGGCGTCGAATAGGCCGCGCATCCGGCGCTGCGAGTACGCGAAGCCCACCGAGGAGGCCAGGCCCTGGCCCAGCGGGCCGGTGGTGATTTCGACGCCGGCGGTGTGCTTGTATTCCGGGTGGCCGGGGGTCAGCGATCCCCAAGTGCGCAGGGCCTCGAGGTCCTTCAGTTCCAGGCCGTAGCCGGACAGGAACAGCTGGATGTATAGGGTCAGCGAGGAGTGGCCGGGTGACAGGATGAAACGGTCACGTCCTAGCCAGTCAGGGTCGCGGGGGTCGTGGCGCATGAGCTTCTGGAAGAGAAGGTAGGCGGCCGGTGCAAGACTCATGGCCGTGCCGGGGTGGCCGTTGCCGACCTTCTCGACGGCGTCAGCGGCCAAAACCCGGATTGTGTCCACGGCGCGCTGGTCAACTGACGTCCAGTCGAATGTCGCTGATTCAGGATCTGACACTGAGCCTGTGGTGCTGAACAAGGTACGCACCGCATTTGCTGTCGGGTTCACGATTTATCCCCTTTGATTCGGTCATCGGCCTGTAGCGGCCGAACGGATGCTTTCTGGTTGATAACCATGATCCCGAAACAAACGGGCAGGGGTAACACTGTTTTCTGACGGTTCTGACTACACTTAAGGACTGGGTAGACGTTTCCGCCCCGGTAGACTGCCCGGATGAGCGCAGCCACCGACCAGCCCCCTGAAGGAATCCACCATGCCCCTTCCAGACCTGCCGTGGCCACTTTTGCAGACCGTGGCAGCATTGGCCGATGCCCCCCTGACCCAGATAGCGGAGCGGCTGCGTGATGCCACGCTCCCCTACCTGGAAAGCAGCGCGCTGGTAATCTTCACCGAAGACTGCACGGGGAGGCCGCAGAAGAAGGCAGGCGAGGAAGAAATCATTTCCCGGGTCTCCATCGCCGAACTTGACACGCTTCGCGCTATCCTTTCGGATGAGACACCCTGGTCCGGGGAAGCCGAGCTCGCCGGGCGGCCCCGCCCCGTACTCGCCCTGAAACACGCCTCCAGCCATGCCCTCCTCGTCCTCACAGATCCACACCCCGCCGATCCAGAGCACAACGCCTGGCAGGACTTAGTGACGTATCTGTGGGGCATTGCGGCCCGGCGGATCCAGGAGAAAGTGGCCGACGCGCCGCCGTCGTACCTGCTGGAATCGCGGGCGGCCTCAGCTGAACGCGTCCGTGTGACGGCGGAACTGACCGATCTGCACTCCACGACCCTGGAGACCCTGCTGGCAGCCCTGCGCTCAACCTCCTTGGACCATGCAACAGCCCGCTCAACCGTCACCGACCTCACCGCTAAGGCCTTGGTCCGGCTCCGCACCCTCAGCGACCGCACGACGGACCTGGTGGAAGAGCCCGTCGCCACAGCCTTCGAACGCCTGCGGGAGGACCTACGACCGCTCACGAAATTCAGCGGCATTGAGGTCGAGTTCATCAAGCCACCCCTAAATGGAAGGGCCCTGCCCGGCGAAGTTGCCCACGCCGCACGGGCCGTCGTCCGCGGACTTGTGCTGGCCATGATGGAACAACCCGACGTCAGCAGAGTCCGGACACAGTGGGACTGCGACGGCGAAAACCTGCTGATCAACGTACGCGACGACGGCCGCGGTGCACTCGCCGCCGACGCGCCGAGTATCGCCCGCCTGGACCGCCGGGTCCAGGCGCTCACCGGACAGCTGCGGATCGACGTCATGCCAGGCTGGGGTGCAGACGTCTTCGTCACACTCCCCCTGGACGCGCCGGCACGCCCGGCCGGGGATGTCGCCGGATGGGACCTCGCTGCCCGGGAACTCGAAGTGCTCCAGCACCTTGTCGCCGGACAACGCAACCGCACCATCGCCTTAACCCTGGGCATCAGCGAGAATACGGTCAAGTTCCATGTGCGGAATCTGTTCAGGAAGCTCGACGTCGGCTCACGCACCGAGGCCATCGCCTTGGCACACAGCCACGGACTCCGGTGACAGTGTAAGAACCCGGCGGCACCGGGACAATCTGTGCCCCATCGAGGCACGACGGCACAATGGGCAGCGCACCCGGGACGAAGTGGGTCATCCCTATGCCGCTGCTCCCTGGTCCCTTAGGTCAGGATTCAGGCATCTGGACCATCAGCAGCGTGAGAGACAAGGGAGAAATTGTCTAGAGGCATTGAATCTTCCAGTACCTCTCTCATAGCACTCGGGCTGGAAGACGGACCAGCTAGCGCCGGCGGGACCACGGGCTCCGTCAGTCGAAAATTCCGGCTCTCCTGACGTAAGTGTGGGTCAGGGTTTGTGTGCTATGGGGCATGGGTAGCCCGGTAGATTTGGGAGTTCTCACACTATCCAAATTTCGGAGCTACCCATGCGTGCTACTACTCTACTCAACCGCGTCTTGAACCTGACGGGGGTCCGGGTCATTGATGTTGATCCCGGCCCCGGTGGCGCCGGGGGTCCCTTGCTGGTGCGGGTGGCGTTGAAGGCCCGCAAGCGCCTTGACTGCCCGCACTGCAGCTACTCGACGATGGCCGGATATGACACCCGCTGGGCGGAATCCATGTGGCGGCATCTCGATTTCTCCGGCAGGGTCCTGACGCTCACTATGCTCCGCCGGCGCCTGGTCTGCCCCAGCCACGGCGTCGTAGTGCAGGGCGTGCCGTTCGCCCGGCCCGGCTCCCGGTTCAGCACGGACTTCGAGGACATGATCGGCTGGCTGGTCACCCGGGCGGACAAGACCA
>JBBRKU010000007.1:0-15911 GCA_038231735.1 Actinomycetales bacterium
GCTGTGGGCGAAGGACTCCGAGACCGGCCAGGTGAGAGGTTTTATCCTGGATCCCACGCTGCCTGGAGTCACCCGGACCAAGATTGAAAACAAGATTGCCGTACGCACGGTCCAGAACGCCCACATCACGCTGGAGGAGGTCCGCGTCCCGGAGAGCGACCGCTTCGCCGGCATCAACACGTTCCAGGAAACCAACCACCTGCTGCGGGGCTCGCGGATCATGGTTGCGTGGCAGGCCGTGGGCCAGCAGCTGGCGGCCTTCGACGTGGCCCGGGCATACGCCGTCGAACGCCAGCAGTTCGGCCGGCCGCTGGCCCGGTTCCAGCTGGTGCAGCAGCAGCTCGTTCAGATGCTCGGTAACGCGACGGCCAGCATGGGCATGATGGTGCGGATCGCCCAGCTGCAGGAAAACCGGCATGAGGGGCCCGGGGGTCAGCTGCACACCGGGGCGAAGATGGAACAGGTGGCGCTCGCCAAGGCCTTCACGACGGCCCGGATGCGCGAAACCGTGGCCATGGGGCGGTCGCTGCTGGGCGGGAACGGCATTGTCACCGACTACGGTATGGCGAAAATCTTCGCCGATGCGGAGGCCATCTACACCTACGAGGGCTCGTACGAGATCAATACACTGATTGCCGGCCGGGCCATCACCGGGATCTCCGCCATCGTCTGAGGCCGGTCCGGCGTTCCAGCCGGCCGGGCGGCCGGCGTTCTGGGCAGCCGGCCCGCCCGAAGGCCCGTCAGTACGGCTTCTTTTCCCCGGCCTCGATCGGGCCGGTAAGCCGGTTCCCGTCAACGGGCATCGGGCAGGTTCCGTAGTCCGTGAAGGCGCTGGGATAGTTGATGGCGCGATTGAAATCCAGCACTACGCTGCCGTCGGGGCGCGGCCGTGTGGTGACCAACTTGCGCCACTCATCCGTGCTGGCGCCGTTGGTCGCATCATGGAAAGTGATCACCAGAGCGCCCAGCTTTTCCTCTTCGGCCGCCAGCCGGTAGGTCTCGCCTGCCAGTTCAAAGACCACATCGCCGACCACGACGGCCTCGCTCGCCACGTGCGGATAGGCGGTGCCGATGGGCACCGTGCGGGGCTCCGGGTAGGCCTCGAACCTTCCCTCCACCACCAGGTCCGGCCGGTAGCCGAACGTCGGGACGCCGCTGAAACCGGTCAGCGTGGGGGAAAGCGAATCCCGGGTGCGCAGGGCATAGCGGCCGCCACGCATCACCAGTTCCACCACGGTGCTCCCGTGCCGGACCCACATCAGGGATTCCTCGTTCCGCAGGACGGCGGTCAGGGTGCCGACGGCGGGCTCGTCCGTTTCCACCAGAGCGAAACCGTCTGCCTCGGTGGCCGTCAGCACGGCGGCGGTTCCGTCGGTGTTCCACAGACCCGGAACCAGTTCCATCGTGGAGAGCTCGGCCGGCAGCCACTGCAGCGAGGTCAGGGTGAGCCAGCCGTGATCCGAAGCCAGCGCCTGGTTCCTGTTGGTCCGGAACCGGTCCCACCGTGCCAGCAGAGCGTTGGTGGTAATCCCAGTGCTGGTCATTCGGGAGTCTCCTTTTAGAATGTGTTCTGGCGGCCCTGGCTACGCGCCCGGGCTTTGGAAACAACTCTAAGCCAGCTCCAACCATTCTTTATATGATCTTATCACTTATATAACGGGAGACTAGAGTAAAAGAATGGAATCCCTCTTCGATGTGCTGGCCGATCCGCAGCGCCGGCGCATCCTGGAACTGCTGGCGGAGCGGCCGCGCAGTGCCGGCGAGCTGGGCGCCCTGCTGGCGCTGAGTCAGCCCGGGACCTCACGCCACCTGCGCCAACTGCGAGAGGCGGGGTTCGTCGCCGTCGTGCCCGTGGCCCAGCAGCGGATCTATTCGCTGGCGCCGGAGCCCTTCGACGAACTGTCCGGCTGGCTGGAAGGCTACCGGCGGGCGCTGAGCCGGCAGCTGGATTCGCTGGGTGCGTACCTGGACGTGAATCCCACCCTCGGTGGCGAACCCGATCCCAGCCCCGATGCCCACCGCGCGCCCGAGTCCCATCCCCTGAATTTTCCAAGGAGCACCGATGAGTGAGCAGAGTAGCAACCGGCAAATCAACAAGGATCTGGCGCGCCATCCGCTGGGCCAGGCGGAAAGGCTCGACGACGGGAGGGTGCGGCTGACGTTTGTGCGCGAGTATCCGCATCCGGTCGGACGGGTCTGGCAGGCGCTGACGGACCCGGCCGAGACCGAAAAATGGTGGGCACGGTCTCGCGGTTCGGTGCGCGCGGGGTCCTCCTTTGACCTGAAATGGCTCAACGGAAAGGATGAAGGGCATGGCACCGAGATGGATTGGTGGACTGGCAAGGTGCTGGCCTGCGAGCCGCCCAAGCTGTTCGAAATCAGCAACGCCATGCACGGAACAATCCGGATGGAGCTCTCCTCCACAGCCGTTGGGGCTGTGCAGGACGGCACCCGGCTGGTCTTCACCAACGTGATCTCCGCCCCGGACGAGATGGTGCTGATGAGCCTGGCGGGCTGGCACACCCACCTGGACCACCTGCAGGAAGCGTTGGAGGGAAAATCGGTCGACTGGCCGCGCTGGTGGGACGATTTGTACCCCTCTTGGGAACGGATCCACTCCGACTACGCCGCGGCGCGGTAGCGTGCTGGCGGCCGCTGGGTAAGGTGTAGCCCATGCCTTCCTTCCGAGCCACGCTCACGATCAACGGTCTGCGGCCCGGAAACGCGCCGGATACCGTGATGTCCACCTCCCTCGCTGCGATGGGATCGATGCATCTGGTGGAGGCCAACCAGCTGGACATCGTGGGTGGCGTTCCACGCATCACATTGCGCTTTACCGTTGACCCAAGCCAGGACGACGTGGAAAACCGCCAGGCCCGCGATGCCGGTGCCAGTATGCGCCACGCCATCGAGACGGTGGCGGTAACCGGGGGACTGCACGTCCTGCGCCGCAGCAAAGGGAAATGGATTCCGCTGGACTAGGACTGTTCCCTGTTGCCGTTTGGCGCGCGAACGGCCGCTATCTGTCCGCTTGCGTCGCTGAAGCGGACAGATAGCGACTTCTCGGGGGACCAAGGAGGCTCGCTGCGAAGTCCAAGATGTCGCAGTCTGGTAGCCCCGTCAGGACCGCCTGGCCTTTCGCGCGGCCGAACCCCGTCGAAGGCCAATGATGGTGGCCATCAGTACGCCGACACCGATGCCGAGCCCCACTCCGATCAGCGAATTGGCCCAGAGCGGGAAGTGCGTGCTGCGTCCGGTCACGTAGCCCAGGCCCACCATCCAGAAGGCCCACAGTACCGAGCCCACAGCGCTGGCGCGGACCACCCTGATGGTCGGAACGTCGGCAATACCGGCGGCCGCCATGGTGGCGGTCCGTCCGGCGGGGATGAACCTGCCGGCCAGCATGGCAGCCGCGGTGGAGGAGCGGCCGCCCCTGTCCGCGGCCCTGCGGATTCCGCGGTGCACCTTCCGGCCCCAGTGGAAGCGGTCCAGCAGATGGGTCAGCCGGCGTTTGAACAGGCTGTAGATCAGGAGATCCCCCATCAGTGAACCTGCGGCGGTGGCGAGCAGCGCCAGCGGCAGGAGCGCCTCGCCGGTGGCGGAGAGCGCGCCCGAGGTAACCACCATGACCTCCGACGGGATGGGTGGCATCGCAGCGTCCAGCGTCACACCAATGAGGATGAGCGGATAGAGCGCCGGAGCCCAAGCGCCCAGGCTTAAGGAGTCCAGGCTCAAGTAGTCCACCGCATCAATCTAGTCGCTTGGAGGGTGGCAGGGTAGGGGTCTCGGTCAGCCCTCACGGCCGACGGCGGTCAGGAGACTTTGGCTGCCGGAACCCCGGAGAGCTCCAGCCCGCTCCGGTACTCCACGTCCCGCCGGCTCAGCGGATCGGTAAAGGCGATGTTCCGGGCCAACAGCTGCAGCGGCTTGCCGTAATCGTCGGGTGCCTGCGGCAGCAATTCGGGGTAGAACGGATCGTTCACAATGCCGATGCCTTGGGACGCCATGTGCAGGCGAAGCTGGTGCGTTTTGCCAGTGTGCGGCTCCAACCGGTACAGACCAAGGAGGCGTCCGCCGTCGTCGTGCGTGTCCAGCAGCTCAATCCGCGTTTCCGCGTTCGACTCTCCCTCCACCTCCTGGGCGAGCAGGTAGGTGCGGGACTTGACCATCCGGCTCCGGACGACGCGCGGGAGTTCCAGCTCCGGCCGGACGCCTGCCACAGCCTCGTAGCTTTTCCGTACCTGCCGCTTCTCGAACAGCAGCTGGTATTTGCCGCGCGTCTCGGGATTGGCGGCGAAGAGCAGGACGCCGGCCGTCATCCGGTCCAGCCGGTGGATCGGCACCAGCTCCGGCAGATCCAGAGCCAGGCGCAGCCTGACCAGGGCGGACTCGGCCACGTACATGCCGCCCGGCGTCGTGGGCAGGAAATGCGGCTTGTCCACCACCACCAGATGCTCGTCCTGGTGGAGCACTGTCAGCTCCACAGGCAACCTTTCCTCGACAGGGAGCTCGCGGTAGTACCAGATGAAGGTGTGCTCGCCCAGTAAAGTCCGCGGTGTGACGACGGTGCCTCCCAGGGCCTGGACCTCGCCGCGGTCAAAGCGATCGGCGATTCCGACCGGGTCCACATGGCCAAAACGTTCCAGCACATAGTCCATTGCGGTGATCCATGGCCCCTCGTCGGGCAGGCGCAGGCGGGTGGCATTGACGCCGTTACGCACGGGCAGAGGGGATTTCATCACCTCACAAGGCTACCCGGCCAGGTTCTCCATCCAACTGTCCCGCAGTAACTGCACTGTTTGGCGCGTTTTCGTGCAGTTACTGCGGGTCAGTTGTGTGAGCCGGTGGAGGGGGCTGGCAGCGTGGGCAGAAATAGATGTCCCGCAGCTGGGCCGGCTGCACGGGTTCGCCCAGCTTCCCATGGCGGATGAGCGTGCCGCAGCGTTTGCACGGTTTGCCCTGGCGCCGGTAGACCCAGAGCGCGGCATCCCCGTGGGCGGGACCGCCGGTGGTGCTGCGGCCGGGCCGGTCCTTGTTCGCCTCCAGCAGCCGCTTGGCCTGATCCACCATCCGCGGCAGATCACCCACCAGCCGGACCTCCACGGCTGGATGCACCCCAGCCAGGAAGCAGAGCTCATTGCGGTAGATGTTGCCGATCCCGGCCAGGTTCCGCTGGTCCAGCAGTGCCAGCCCGATCGCGCGTTCGGGCATCGAGGACAGCCGTCGCAGGGCCTTGTCGGCGTCCCAGTCCCGTCCCAGCAGATCCGGGCCCAGATGCCCGACGGCGGCCGCCTCCTGGTCCTGCGGAAGCACCTCCAGCAGGCCCAGGGAGAATCCGACAGCGGTGGCATGCTCGGTGCCCAGGATGCAGCGGGCCGTGTGGGCCGGCCGGCGCCAGGACTGCGGGGATGGAGCCGGGTGCCCGCGCACACCGCGGACCGGGTGCCCGCGCACACCGGGGACCGAGGGGCCGGCGGGAACGGTGGATTCTGGGGGAACGTTGGGCGCCGCCGGGTAGACCTGCCAAGTTCCCTCCATTTTCAGGTGCGAGTGGATGATGTGCCCCGCCACCCGGATCAGTAGGTGCTTACCGCGGGACTCGACGGATTCCACGATGCTGCCGGTGAAGTCCACGGTGGCGTACTTGGGCACACGGATGTCGCAGCGGGTCAGCCGTTGGCCGGCCAGCGCCTGCCGCAGCAGCCGCGCCTGGAACCAGACGTTGTCCCCCTCAGGCACAGACATCCCCCTCAGGCACAGACACCCCCCTCAGGCACGGACGCGCAGCCCTCGCGGCGTGGTGTACGCCCCGGCGTCCACCAGCGCCCGGGCCAGCACCGTGTCCAGAATGTCGGCGCCATTTACCTTTTCGATGGCCAGTTTGTCCACGGCTCCGCGGCGCACCACGTCGACCAGCGCTCCGGCGGCCAGCGTCAGCAGGTCCGGGTCCGCCGTGAAGGCGAGCAGCGTTTTCCCGCCCCGTTCCACGTAAAGCACCAGGGCTCCGTCCACCGTCACCACCAGGGCTCCGGCCTTCCGCCCCGGCCGGTGGCCGACGTCCAGCGCCGGCCACGGCAGCGCGGCACCGTACGGGTTCGCTGGATCGGTGGACGCCAGGGCCAGCGCCGACGGCGCCGGAGCCTGCAGCTGGGCGTCCTCGCTGAAGGACCGCAGCCGGTCCACGGTGGCCGGCACGGCGAACTGTGCCGCGCCGAGATGTTCAATGAAGTAACCCCGGCGGCACCGGCCGCTTTCCTCCAGCCGCGCCAGCACCTTGTACATCAGACCGAAGCCGCCGGGGATGTTCTCGCTCGCCACCGAGCCCCGGGTCACCACGCCGTAGCGGTCCAGCAGGAGCTCCGCCATGGCGTGCGCCTGGACGGTGGTTTCAGCTTCCGCTGCCGGCAGGATGGTCCACCGCCCGGCGGCCAGCGGAGGAGCGCTGCGGGGCTGGACCAGGCCGGGAAGCCCGGCGCCGGACGCCCGGCCCAGCCGGCCGTACCTCCCGGCGGAGCGGAGCCGGGGTGCGCTGGGACGCTGCTGGTGCGCGGTGTGGCCGCCGGCGAGCATCGCGCGCACGGGGGTGAACGTGTCATTGCTGATCCGGCCGGCCCAGACCAGCTCCCAGAGCGCCGTGGTCACCTCGGCATCGCCCAGGACAGCGTCCATCCCGCCGGCAATTTCACGCAGTTGGTGGAAGAAATACGCGCCCCCGCTGGAAAGATGGTCCAGCAGCCGCTGCTGGGCGTCACTGGGCTCAAAACCGGCCTGCGGATGGAGCGTCAGGGCCGCGGATTCGGCCACGTGCAGGCTGATCCAGCCGTCGTTGCCGGGCAGCGATCCGGCGCCGGCCCAGAGGATTTCCCCGGTGGCGGTCAGCTCATCCAGCATGGCGGGGGCGTAGTTGCCCACCCGTGCGGCCAGCACCAGCGGTTCCCAGGCGGAGGCGGGGATGGGCACCCCGGCCAGCTGGTCCACGACCGTCAGCACGCCGTCCAGTCCGCGCAACTGTCCCTGCTGCCCGGACTTTCCGGGCCGGGCAACGTGCTGCCACGCGGGCAGGAATCTGGCGTAGGCGGCCGGGTCGACGGGCTCCACCTCGGCACGCAGCGCGGCCAGCGAGCGCCGGCGCAGCTTCCGCAGCACCTCCACATCGCACCATTCGGACATCGACGGAATCTGCGACGGAGCGGGCTCCGCGGGCTCCACGGAGGCAGGCTCCGCGGGCATCGCCCCGGAGGGAGGCTCGACGGCGGACGGAAGGGCCGCCGTCGTCGGCCGGAATTCCCCCTCGGCAACGCGGCCGTCCACAGCCAGCCGGGCCAGCCCGGTTCCGACGACGGCGACCCCCAGTCCCAGCCGTGCCGCGGCTTGGGCCGCCGTGAATGGGCCGTGCGTGCGGGCGTACCGGCCCAGCAGGTCCCCGAGCGGATCCGCCACCGGCTCGATGAAGGCCAGCGGTACGCCCATCGGCAGCGGCACGCCCAGTGCGTCCCGCAGCCGCGCCGCGTCCTCAACGGCCGCATAGCGTTCGAGGCCAGCCATGTTGACCCTGAGAGCACGGTTGGCCCTGACGAGGGCTTGCAGGTGCGCTTCAGCGTCCCCACTTTCCGGCTCCAGCCGCTCGGCCACTTCGTCAACGGACAGCGGGCCCAGCAGTCGCAGCAGGTCCGCCACACCCTCCAGCCCGCGGACCGTGCGGTCCGGGGCCAGCCGCTGCAGCTCCGCCTCGGTCTGGGCAATCACCTTCGGATCCAGCAGCTCGCGCAGTTCCGCCCGGCCCAGCAGCTCGTTAAGCAGCGTGGGATCCAGCGACAGGGCCGCCGCGCGGCGCTCGGCCAGCGGCGAGTCCCCCTCGTAGAGGAAGGAGGCCACATAGCCGAACAGCAGCGATCGGGCAAAGGGCGAGGGCTGCGGCGTCGTCGTCTCCACCATCCGCAGTTCGCGCCGCTCGATGGCGCCGGCGATTTCCTTCAGCGCCGGCAGGTCGTAGACATCCTGCCGGCATTCGCGCACGGTTTCCAGCACGATCGGAAAGGTCGGGTACTTCCTGGCCACATCCAGCAGCTGGGCGGAACGCTGGCGCTGCTGCCAGAGCGGGGAGCGTTTCCCGGGGTTCTGCCGCGGCAGCAGCAGCGCGCGGGCCGCGCATTCGCGGAAGCGCGAGGCGAAGAGCGCGGATCCGCCCACCTCCGCGGTCACGATTCCGTCCAGCTCCTCGGCGTCGAACAGGAACAGCTCGGCACCCGGCGGCTCGTCGTCCATCATCGGCACCCGCAGCACGATGCCGTCGTCGGAGGCCATGGCCGAGCCGTCCAGCCCGTACCGCGCATGCAGCCGCGCCGCGACCGCGAGGGCCCATGGTGCATGCACGGGCATGCCGAAGGGGCTGTGCAGGACCACCCGCCAGTCACCGAGCTCATCGTGGAAACGCTCCACCAGCAGCGTGCGGTCATTGGGTACGACGTCGGTGGCCTGTTTTTGTTCGCTCAGATAGCTGAGCAGGTTGCCGGCTGCCCAGGTGTCCAGTCCCGTGGCCAGGCAGCGTTCCAGCGCGGCGGCAGGATCCATGCCGGCCAGCTCCCGGGTGAACGCGCCCAGCGCGCGGCCCAGTTCCACCGGGCGTCCGAGCGAATCCCCCTTCCAGAAGGGAAGTTTGCCGGGCTGGCCGAAGGCGGGGGAGACAAGGACCCGGTCGTGGGTGATGTCCTCGATCCGCCAGCTGGTGGCGCCCAGGGCGAAGACGTCCCCAACCCGGGACTCGTAGACCATCTCCTCATCCAGCTCACCCACCCGGCGGCCGCCCTTGGCCTTGGCCCCCGGCGGCGCCTCCTCCGCGGAGCCGACGATGTAGACACCGAAGAGGCCACGGTCCGGAATGGTGCCCCCGGAGGTAACCGCCAGCCGCTGCGCCCCGGGACGGCCCGTGATGGTGCCCTCCACCCGGTCCCAGATGATGCGCGGCCGGAGTTCGGCAAATTCATCCGACGGGTAGCGGCCGGCCAGCAGGTCCAGGGTGGCATCGAAAGCGGAGCGGGGCAGCGTGGCAAACGGGGCGGAGCGGCGGACGGTGTCAAACCATTCCTCCACATCGATGCCGCCCAGGGCGGTGGCGGCCACGGTCTGCTGGGCCAGGATGTCCAGCGGGTTGGCCGGGATGAACAGCGGCTCGATCCGGCCAGCCAGCATCCGCTCCACGGTGACGGCCGCATGTAGCAGGTCCGCGCGGTGCTTGGGGAAAAGGATCCCCTGCGAGACCTCCCCCACCTGGTGGCCGGCGCGGCCCACCCGCTGCAGGCCGCTGGCCACCGACGGCGGGGATTCCACCTGGATGACCAGGTCCACCGCCCCCATGTCGATGCCCAGTTCCAGGCTGGAGGTCGCCACGACGCAGCGCAACCGCCCCGATTTGAGGTCATCCTCGATCAGGGCGCGCTGGTCCTTGGAGACGGAGCCATGGTGGGCCTTGGCGAGCAGCGGCTCGGCACCCAAAGAGGACCCGGCCTGCGCCATCAGTTGTGCCGGCGGCCCGGCCGGGACCAGTGCGGGCTGTTCCACGAAGGTTTCCGCGGCCAGCTGGCGGCCGGCATAGATTTCATTCAGCCGGGCGGTCAGGCGCTCGGCCAGGCGCCGGGAGTTGGCGAAGACAATCGTGGAGTTGTTGGCCAGCACGTGGTCGACAATCTTTTCCTCCACATGCGGCCAGATGGACGCACTGGGAGAGAGCCCGGAGGCGGGGCCCTGGTCGTGGGCAGCGCTCGCGGCCGGCAGCTCGGTCATGTCCTCCACCGGGACGGTCACGGACAGGTTCCAGTTCTTCCGGGTCCTCGGTGCCACGATCTCCACCGGCGCGGATCCGGCCAGGAACCGGGCCACGGTTTCGCGCGGTTCCACGGTGGCGGAGAGCCCGATCCGCTGGGCGGGCTGTGGGAGGAGCGCATCCAGCCGCTCCAGCGACACCGCCAGGTGCGCGCCGCGCTTGGTTCCGGCAACCGCATGCACCTCGTCGATGATGACCGTCTCCACCTGCGCCAGCGTCTCGCGCGCCTTGGAGGTGAGCATCAGGAACAGGGATTCCGGGGTGGTGATCAGGATGTCCGGGGGGTGGCTCAACAGCGCACGCCGCTCGGCCGCCGTCGTATCACCGGAACGCACCCCGACGGAAAGGTGCGGTGCGGGCAGCTCGAGCCTTTTGGCGGTCTGCGTAATGCCGATCAGAGGCGCGCGGAGGTTCCTTTCCACGTCAACTCCCAGGGCCTTCAGCGGGGAGATGTACAGGACCCGGGTGCGGCGGGGAGCGTCGGGATCACGTTCGACGGCGATCAGCCGGTCCAGCGCCCAGAGGAAGGCCGCCAGCGTCTTGCCGGAGCCCGTCGGCGCAATGACCAGGGAGTGCGAGCCGGCCGCAATGGCCCTCCATGCCCCGGACTGGGAGGGCGTCGGAGCGGCGAAGGCACCCCTGAACCACTCCCGGGTTGCGGCCGTGAAGGTGCCCAGCGGGTCCCCTTCCGGAACGTCCGCCCCGGACCCCATTGCCGAACTCATGTTTTCCTCGCCACCGCTCCATCATCTCGCACCGGACCGACATTTTCCGCGCTTAGGTGTGCCCTGCCTCCGGTACCGGCGCCGTGGTTGTACGCTGACGGTACGAATGGCATTGCCGCCTTGCCGTTTCCCGTGGTCGCTGGCGGCGATTTCAGCTGCGGCAGGGCACAGAAAACCGGAGATGGAGGGGCCGTGGGCTCGCGGCATGTGGGGAACAACTGGGTCCCCATGGTGGGGATGGCCGTGCTCTTTTTGGGCGGCGCCGCGGTTGCCCTGATGAGCAATTCGGACGACGGAGCCGTGCCGTTCTACTACCTTCTCAGCGGGCTGCTGCTGACAGCCATCACGGGCCTCTGGTTCCTGCGCCACCGCCCGGCCCTGCTGGGCACCACGAAGGCGTACCTCTATACCCTTGGCGGAACCGAATTCGGCCTTCTCATCGGCGGACTGGTGGACCCCTTGCGCGGCTGCGGCCCCTGGCTGGCGCTGGGGATCGGCGTGGTCGCCTACGGGATCCTGGAACGCGCAAGGGTCATCGTGACCGCTGGCGTAGTGGCTTTCATGGCCGCGGTGCTGGCCGCCTCCATTTCCGCGCCCGTGGTGGGCGGGGCCCTGCAGACGGCAACGGCGGCGGGATTTACCGTGGCGGCATACCGGCTGCACCTGATGAAGCACGGCCGGCGGCCCCCGCGGCGGGAAGTGGACCTCTCCACACTGACCCTGCTGTAGGGATGCTCAAGCGGTAGGCGGCACCCGCGCGGGATGAGCCGGTCAACACCCGGATCGGTTTTGAGGGTAAGGCGGGGGTGGGTGCCGTCGGGATTGGGTAACGCGGGTGCCGCCCGCCCCCGGTGCGGCCGGGTGGTCAGGCGCCCCGGAAGGCACCGATGGTCAGCAGGACGATGCTGCTCTCGCTGCAGCCCGTGAGCGGATGCGCGATGAAGAACGCATCCGTTGCGCTGGGCGGATAAACGCGGAGGCCGTCGGCGGGGGTCTGGGTGCAGTTTTGGTAGTTGCCGGCCTGCGTATAGCGCAATTGCGCTTCGGCCGATGCACCGGGGTTCAGCGTGACCGGCCCGGTTGATGGGAGCGTTGCGTCGCGGTCCGCCGGGGCACCGATCTGCGTTCCGCTACCGTTGCCGACCAGTGAGACGCCGGGGTAGCCGTCGATGATGCACGTCTGGTTGGAGCTGTTCTTGACGATCAGTTTCATGTAGATATGGCCCGCCGCGCCGCCGCCCGTATCGTCAACCGAACCGGCCAGCATGGAGGCGTTGCACAGGCCCGGCGCCGCCGCGGAGCCACTGGAGGAATTGGTGCTGGCGGGGGCCGAGCTGGAATCCGCAGAGGTGCTGGCGCTGACCGTTGGCGTCGGGTCGGCGCTGGAATCGGAGCCGGTGCTCGCGCCCGCGTTCGACGGCGTCCCGCAGCCAGCCAGCGCGGTGGTCGTTAGCGCTGCTGTCGCCAGGAGAATGAGCGCCCGCATGTGTCCCTTATTAGCCATGGCTCAAGATTGGTCGGATCCGCTACCCGAGTCAATCTCCGCCACCCCCGAAGTGGCGATTGTGTCCGGGCTGTGACCTGACGAAAGGCCCGTGCATTAATGACGAGTGCCCTACCGGGCCAGGCTGAGCCTGCGCCATGCGAGCAGCGTCAAAGCGGCCATCACGGCGGCGACCGGGCAAACAACCAGGAGCTGGATGGTCAGCTCGGTTCCGGGGAGGTCGCCGGGCCCGGTCGCCGCCCACAATCCCGGCGCCGCAAACGGAAACCACGCCCCGACGCGGTATAGGTCGCGATGGCGGCCAGGACCACGGACCCGATCAGCGCGGCGATCGCGGACAGGTACCCCCGCCCCATAGTGGCCACGGGGGCGGCCAGAAGGGCCAGGAGCCGGGTGAGCAATCCGACGCAGAGCAGTTTGACGGCGAAGCCGGTGATCCGCGGCCCAGCCGGACCGACGTCGAGCATTAAGCCCGCAGCGATGATGCCCACGAGCAGGCCCACCACCAGGGCTGCCATCCAGCCAAGCAACAGCACCAGCTTGGCGGCGGCCAGGGCAGCCCGGGAGACCGGACGGGCAAACAGGCCCGTAACCGTGCCGTCCGTGAATTCGCGGCCTAAACCCAACCGCTGACCACACCGAACCCGAGCAGACCGGCCGTGGGAATCACCTAATCCGCCATCGCGAAAAGCCCATTCCGGCCGCCGTTGGCTGCGGCCGGCCCCGCCTTGGCGATCAGCACCACGGGCTCGCGGCGGAACTTCAGACCCTCGACGGCAAGCGCCGCCCGCAGCCGGGCCGTCGACGCCATGGCGGCACCCCCGGCCCTGTGGTCCGGGGTTCGGGAACCGAGCGTTCGGGCACCGGGGGATCCTCACGGACAGCGTCCGCATAGATCGGCTCAAAGAACCGGCGCTCCAGCTCAGTTCCGCCCTGGTCCAGTAATCCGATGATCGAACCGGCAGTAATGAGAGTGATTCTGGCTGCGATCCGGGCCACCTCCTCCAGATGATGACGGGAGACCAGCACCGCCAGGCCGGACGCGGCGCGCGCCAGCAGTGTCTGGCGGACCAGGACCGCCTGAAACCGTTCAGGACTAAGCGAATATGGTGTGATTTTTCGGACCGGTCAGCCCGATGAGGCTCATTTGGATACTTCCGGATTGGTCTGGGCCTGATCGATGGCACCGCCCCCGTTGCCCCAGGCATCAAGGATCTTTTTGTACTCGCCGTCCTTGATGAGTTGGTTGACGGCCTTGGCGACGACATCCGCCAATGGCATATCATCCTTGGCTACCGCGATACCTACGGGTGAGGCCCCATATACGTCACCCAAATTCTGCAGCTGGCCCCCCGTCTGGCTGATGGCATAGGCCACCGTGATGGACCCGGCGGCCATGGCGTCCAAACCTCCGGCCACCAGACGGGTGGTGACATCCGTCTGGTTCTTCAACGACACAACGTTGATCGCCGCCTTGCCTTCGGCCACACACTTGGCACTCCGGCCGGAAATGTCCGGGTTCTCCTGAAAGGTACCGGTCTGGACACCCACCGATTTACCGCACAGATCATCGAGGTTGACGTTCTTTGGGTTGCCTTTTTGGACGGCCCATTGTGTGCCGGCCTGAAAGTAGCCGACAAAGTTGGCTGCTTTGCTGCGCTCTTTGGTGATGATGAAGGATGAGACGCCGAGATCATATCTGGGGCCGAGGGAGGGAAGGATAGTGGCGAAATCAGCCGTTCGCACCTCTACTTTGAGGCCCAGGGTCGCCCCGATGGCCTTCGCGATGTCCACGTCATAACCCATTGGCGTCTGGCCACCGGATCCGCCAAGGAACTCCGCCGGAGCATACGTTGTGTCGGAGCCGATGATCAAGGTTCCCTTGGACTTGATTGCGGCAGGCACCAGCGCGGCCAGAGTGTTATCTCTCGGAACGTTCGCCGGATCAAATGTTGCCGCACCAGAGGTCTGGTTGGCACCAGCCGTCTGGGAAGCGGTGGTACATCCGGTAACCGCGATCAGACCCGCGATGAGCATGGCCGTGCACTTCAGGGGTTTCAATACCTTCACAATCATTGCCTAGCAACCTTCATTTCTTTGAAAGACGGGAAGTAGCCGACGAACAGGGATGTGCCGTCAGGGCGATTCATTCACTTAAGGCGTGGTGCATTTGAGCTGCGCCAAGCGCCTGCGCCTCCGCCACGCGGGTTTGTAGTATGGCACGTTTCATCCGCCGGCGGACAAAGGAGGATCTGCATCTCCGGCTGGGGTCTAAAGTCCACGGTTTATCCGACGGATAGCAACCTCGGCGAGCCATGAGGCCGCATCAGGGAGTACTGCGTCGTCGAAGAGGGCGTGAGGGGAGTGGTTGGGACCGGCATCAGCCGGGTCGTCGTGAGCGCACGCGCTCAGGAACAGGAAGGCGCTCGGCACTTCCTTGGCAACGAAGGAGAAATCCTCGGAACCTGGCAGGGGGTTGGGCATTTCCCGGTACCGCTCCGCACCAAACAAGTCCAGAATTGCGTGATGGGCCAGGTCATACTCAGCGGGCGAGTTCTCCATTACGGGGTATAGCTCGAGATAATCTATGGTCGCCTGCAGTCCGTGGGCGGCGGCGATCCCTTCAACCACCCGCACACTGTTTTCCTTGATTCTGGCTCTTGACCCGGCGCTGAAGCTGCGCACCGTAGCATCAAACACGGCCTCTTCTGGAATGATGTTATCTCTCGTCCCGCCCGAAATTCTTCCCACCGTCACGACGACGGGATCGAACACATCGAAGGTCCGTGTCACCATGGTCTGCAGTGCGATCACCGCCTCACAAAGAGCCGGGATCGGGTCTGTCGCCTCGTGTGGTTGCGAACCATGGCCGCCTGAACCGGTGAAACGCACGTGAAGCTCGTCGGCGGCGGCCATCTCCGGCCCCGGGCGACCGTACCAGACCCCACGGGGCTGTCCGTTGGAGAAGACGTGCAGGCCAAAGGCTGCGTCCACGCGACGGCCGGCTGCCTCGAGCACGCCCTCTCCGATCATCGGGAATGCACCGCCGGGGCCTTCTTCGCCTGGCTGGAACATGAAGACAACATCGCCTGCCAGTTCACTTTTGATCGAGTGAAGGATTCGAATCGCCCCCAACAGGCCGGCAACGTGCATGTCGTGACCGCAGGCGTGCATCCGGCCGGCATGCGTGGACCTGTATGCCAGATTGTTTTCTTCCGTAACGGGCAGGGCATCCATGTCTGCCCGCAACAACACGACAGGCTTGATTCCCCCGGCTGGCACGGCCCCGCCACGTAAGACCGCAGTCACAGATGAGAGCTGCCTTCCGGTGGTAATTTCAAGATCCAAGCCAGCCAGTTCATCCAGCACCTTCTGCTGGGTCAACGGAAGATCATTGCCCAGCTCAGGAATCCGATGCAGCTCACGCCGGAAGCTGGTCAACCCACCGGCCATACTTGACGCCAATTCCTGAGTCCTGAACGTCGATCGAGTGTCGGAGTCGGTCAAAGTATCCACGCTTTCAGAGTTGAGTTTCGTTCGAAGGGCAAGTGCGCACCGCGGCTTCAGGACCACAGCGGAGGACAGGCAGACGGCGGCATCAAAGTGGCCTGCACTGTTGGTTTAAATATGTGACACTTGCAATATGCCGCGCCAGAAATTGAAAGAAAAGGCCATTTTCAGCTCTTTAGTGCCAGAATCGGTCACCCTGGGGGAGCTCGACCTTGCGCTCGTGAACGCATTGCAGCTGCGTCCTCGCGCAACTTGGGTAGAGCTGGCCGGACCATTGGGGACCACTGCCAGCACCTTGGCACGTCGTTGGGAGCGCTTGTCGAAGGCAGGTCTAGCATGGGTCGCAGCGGCA
>JBBRKU010000008.1:0-15672 GCA_038231735.1 Actinomycetales bacterium
GACCCCTTGTTGAGTGTGGAGCGCTGCCCCTTAAACGACCGTTGGTAGGGGCAGAGCTCCACACGCAACGGCTGGGCGGGGCCCCCCTCCACGGCGTAGCCCACCGGTGCGCTTACCGCTCGCGGCAGGCTGCGCCTTCGGAGCGCGGCGCCGAATCCACCTCGAGCGCGAAGCCCCCGTCCACCTGGATCAGCCGCGGCTGGTAGGCGTTCACGGTCCGCTTGTGGTTCAGGTACGCAATGCAGCCACGCGCGGCGGCAATTTTTCCCAAGATGATTTCACAGCCCGGCACCGTCAGCTCCGCCAGCTTCAACCCCACGGTGTTCGGCTGGCCGATCTCATCCCCCAGAGTCGTCGCATCGCTGCCGGCGACCAGCTCGGCGGCGGACACCCAGCGGCCCCACACCCCTTTGCTGGAGAGGATAGACGGCTCCTGGTTCACCGGAGCGGCGGCGGCAAAGTACCGCGTATTGAAGCGGCGGTGCGCAAAGTCCGGGCTGATCCAGTTCACCAGCGGCTTCAGCAGATCCGTACGCAGTGCCAGGCCGCGTTTGGCCAGCATCTCCGGGAAGGACTTCTCCTGCGACGCAATCGCCTCGCGGGCCTTCATCCAGTCCTGCCCCTGCACGCCCTCCACCAGCGAGGACGCGTCGGCGCCCGCAAGCAGGATGCCGGTCTCCTCGAACGTTTCGCGGATGGCAGCCACCACGTGGCGGCGGGCCAGCACCTCGTCCGTCAGGCCCATACTCTTGGCCCACATGGTTGGCGTCGGGCCCAGCCAGTCGACGGCGTCGTCGTCGACCGGTTCAATGCTGCCGCCGGGGAAGGCAACGATGCCCAGCGGGGACACGCCACGCCGGTAGCCCATGTAGGTCTGGACGCCGGTGGGGCCATCCTTCAGCAGTACAACGGAGGAGGCGAAGCGGGGCTTAGTCGGTGTGCGCCCGCCGAACTCGACCCAAGTCTGGGCCGCTTCAAGCTGGTCCGGCAGCAGCGGGAACGTCCGCAGTCCCGCGGACGGGCCCGCAGCGCTGTGACCGGCAGCGGGTCCGCTCCCATGCGGACTATTGGAACTCAGCAATCAACTCAACCTCCACCGGTGAATCCAGCGGCAGCACCGCAACGCCCACGGCGGATCGCGCATGGACGCCGGCATCGCCCAGCACCTGACCAAGCAGCTCCGAGGCGCCATTGATGACGCCCGGCTGGCCGGTGAAGGACGGGTCGGAGGAAACAAAACCAACAACTTTGACGATCCGGGTGATCCGGTCCAGATCGCCGATGACGCTCTTGACTGCGGCCAGCGCGTTGACGGCGCAGGTCGCGGCCAGGGCCTTGGCGTCTTCCCCGGACACCGAGGAACCGACCTTGCCCGTAACTGGGAGTTTGCCATCAATAAAAGGCAGCTGACCGGAGGTGTAGACGTGGTTTCCGGAGATCACTGCGGGAACGTACGCGGCCACCGGGGCGGCGACGGCGGGAAGGGACAGTCCCAGCTCCTGCAGGCGGGTCTCGACGGCGGAGGTTACCGCCGTCGTCGTCGGGATTTCGCGCTCAGTCACGGTTACTGCTTCTCCCTTTTAAGGTAGGCCACCAAGCCGTTTCCGTCCGGCCCCGGAACCACCTGGACCAGCTCCCAGCCGTCCTCGCCCCACTGGTCAAGGATCTGCTTGGTGGCGTGGATGATGAGCGGAATCGTGGCGTACTCCCATTTGGTCATGACCTAAAGCGTAGTCCTTACCAGTAAACTGGGAAAATGGCCGCACGGAAGAACCCCTTATTCGACACCGCTACTACCCTTGGCAAGCTCTTTGGATTCCTGGGAGTAAGCGCGATTTGCGGGGTCCTGGTGGCAGGCCTGCTGGTCCCGGCGGTAGCCCTGACGGGCACCACGACCAGCAACTCCATCAACTTCTTCGACCAGCTGCCTGGTGAGCTGAAAGTCGACGCGCCGGCGCAATCGACCAAGGTGCTGGCGAATGATGGCTCCCTTCTGGCCACGTTTTTTGCGGAGAACCGGGTGGAGGTAGGCCTCAATGACATGTCCCCCTTCATCAAGGAGGGCGTCGTTGCCATCGAGGACTCGCGCTACTACGAGCATGGCGGCGTGGACACCACCGGAATTCTCCGTGCCCTGGCTGCCACGGCGCAGGGCGGGCGTCAAGGTGCCTCCACCATCACGCAGCAGTATGTCAACAACGTCATCATCGAGTCGCAGGTTTCCAGCGGCAATTCGGACCAGGTCAAGCTGGGCAACGACAAGACTGTCGGCGACAAGATCCGCGAAATGAAGCTCGCCATCGCCATGGAGAAGAAGTACTCCAAGGACGACATCCTCAAGGGCTACCTGAACATTGTCTACTTCAACAACAATGTCTACGGGATTGAAGCCGCGGCCAACTTCTACTTCGGCGTCCATGCCAAGGATCTGACCCTGGCGCAGTCTGCGACGCTGGCCGGTGTGGTCAACAGCCCGGCGTACTACGACCCCATCACGCAGCCGCAGCACGCGACGGACCGGCGCAACACGGTGCTGGACAAACTGCTCTCCACGGGGAAGATTTCCAAGGCCGACCATGACGCCGCGGTCAAGTCCCCGCTGACGCTGAACGTCCACAGAGTCACACAGGGGTGTATGTCCGCCAAGATGGCGCCGTACTTCTGCGACTACATCCAGCGGTTGATCCTGAACAATCCGGCCTATGGCGCCGACGAGACCGCGCGGGAGAGGTTCCTCTACCAGGACGGCCTGACCATCCAGACCACGCTGGACCCGAAGCTGCAGCAGGTGGCACAGGACCAGGTGAACGCCACGGTTCCCGCAGCGGATCCGTCCCAGCGCAACTCAGCCATGGTGAGTGTCGAGCCCGGTACGGGCAAAATCCTGACGATGGCCCAGAACACGAACTACAACCCGGCGGCCGATCCGGCGAACACAGTCCTGAACTTCAACGTGCCCCGGAAGGACGCGAACGGGCAGCGCCTTGACGGCGCGGGAGGCTTCCAGATCGGCTCAACCATGAAGCCTTTTGTCTACGCGGAATGGCTCAACGCCGGGCACACGATGGAAGAAACCGTTGACGGGGGCGCAAGGTCATACCCGACGACTTTTCCGTGGAAGAACTCCTGCGGCACTACCGGCAGCGACTATGGGCCTGGCAACCTTCTGCAGAACGACGATGCCACCCACTACTACAGGATGCCCGCATTGCAGGGCCTGTATCAATCCATCAACACCGTGACTTTCCAAACCGCTGCACAGCTGGATATGTGCAACATACAAAAGACGGCTACGGACTCGGGCCTGCTTGAAGTCGACAGCAACGGAAACAACGTGCCGTACGACGTCAGCCAGGCGTCCACGCTGCTTGGTTCCAACAATGTCGCGCCCATCACCATGGCCAATGCCTTCGCAACCTTTGCCGCGAAGGGGGTGCAATGCACCCCGATCGCACTGGTCTCCGTCACGGATTACCAGGGCAAAAAATATCCCGTTCCCACGTCCAACTGCCACCAGGCGATCAAGCCCGAGGTCGCGGCTGGAGTCACCTACAGCCTGAAGCAGGTACTGACGAAGGGCTCCGGCTACAACATCCCGGTCAGCAAGAACAGCTATGACGTCTTTGCCAAAACGGGAACGACCAATGGCAACGTCAACACGTGGGTGGTCGGCGGAACCTCCGGCGTGGTTACCGCCTCCTGGTTCGGCAACTACCACGGGATCGATGCTCAATGGAATAACCAGAACGTCACGATCAACGGCAAGTTCTGGACCAACGTCGACGGCGCCGATCTGGCCGGAACGCAGTGGGCAAATATGATGAACGCGGCGGCCCCACAATTCAGCACCGCAGCCTTCCCGCAGCCTCCCGCCTCAATGATCGGCGCGCCGGTTAGAACCGCCCCGGCCCCGGCCCCCGCCCCGGCCCCCTCGGCTCCGCCGTCCAACAACGGAAACAACGACAAAGGCAACGGCAACAACGGCAACGGCAAGGGCTAGCCTTTACCCATGAACCCTGACGCCCAGGACCCGCGGAAGAACGGCTGGCTGACCGGCCTGGCCGTGACGGCCGCCGCGGGTGCTGCTGCTGCCGCGGGAACCGCAGCCTATGGTGCCCTGATCGAGCGCAACGCCTTTGAGCTGCGGTACGAAACGGTTCCCTGCCTGCCGCCGGGCAGCGCGCCGTTCCGGGTGCTGCACCTTTCCGACATCCACCTCAGCCCGGGGCAAAAGAAGAAAACCGACTGGCTGCACAGCCTGGCCGAACTGAAGCCGGATCTGGTGGTCAACACCGGCGATAACCTCAGCCACCCCATGGCGGTGCCGGCGCTGCTGGCGGCGCTGCGTCCGCTGATGGAGTTCCCCGGCGTCTTTGTCCCCGGGTCCAATGACTACTACGCGCCGATGTTAAAGAATCCGGCCTCCTACCTGTGGTCCCCCTCTAAGCAGCCGGGCGGCGGCCAGGCCAAACGCCAGCCCAAGCCGCTGGACACGGCGACCATGCATGCCGGCTTCGGAATTGCCGGCTGGCTCAACCTGACCAACCGCAACCAGTCGGTGGTGCTGCGCGGCATCCGCTTCGATTTCACCGGCGTCGACGACCCGCATCTGGGGCGCGAGCGGTACGCGGGCTGGCCAACCGGCTCCAGTACGCAGCACCACGCACCGCACGTCCGGATTGCCCTGGCCCATGCGCCATACCAGCGGGTCCTGGACCGCTTCACCAGCGACAGCGCGGACCTGATCCTGGCCGGCCACACGCACGGCGGCCAGATCTGCATCCCCGGCTACGGCGCCTTGGTCAGCAATTGCGACCTGCCCACCTGGCGCGCCCGCGGCCTGCACAACTGGGACTACGACGGCAGCTCGACGCCGGTCAACGTCTCCGGCGGCATCGGCACCTCCCGCTTTGCCCCGGTCCGCATCGCCTGCCGGCCCGAGGCCGTCCTGCTGACGCTCACGGCCCGGCCCTGACGCCGTCGTCGGCCGTTCCGCCCATCGCCTGACGCTGCCGTCCACCGAACCCGCGCGCCACTGAGCAGAATCGTATTCTGCTCACCCAACGGCCGACTCAGAGGGCGCATCCGCCGGACCGGCCGCGCGTTAACAAAGTTAACCGACCGCCGCGCCCCAAAAGGGGATGATAAGGATCACAAACGTGGCATAAGGTAGTTACTCTGGGTAATTACCCGCGACCACCGGCGTTCGTTCACAGCAGCTGTATTCCGTACTGTTCCAAAGAAGTTGGCATGGCGAAGCAGACCACATTATTCCAATCCATCGGCCGTCTTTATCCGCATCTGAAACCCATCCTGCCGCGCCTGATCATGGGCATGGTCTCCGCTCTGCTGGCCAGCATCGTGGCGCTGGCCGTCCCGCAGGTGTACCGGGTCCTGGTCAATTCCGCGCTCCACCAGGGTGGCGAGACGTCCAGCGTCTGGACCGCCGGCGCCGTCGTGCTGGTGCTGGGCGTGCTGGAGGCGACCTTCGTGGCGCTGCGCCGGCAGTTCGTTATTGCGCCGGCCACCACGGTGGAAACCACCATGCGCACCTCCTTCTACCGTCATCTGCAGGCCCTGGCCGTTGCCTTCCATGACCGCTGGGGATCCGGGCAGCTGCTCAGCCGCGCCATGAGCGACCTGAATTTCATGCGCCGCTGGATGGCGTTCGGGGCCATCATGCTGGTGGTCACCTCGCTCACCGTCAGCATCGGCGTGGTGCTGATGTTCACGCTCAGCTGGGCGCTGGGGCTGATCTTCCTGCTCGCCGCGGTGCCGATTGTCATTTTCGGCTTCCGCTTCCGCACCAGCTACGGCCGGGTCAGCCGCAAGAGCCAGGACCAGGCCGGGGACCTTGCCACCACGGTGGAGGAATCCGTACACGGCATCCGGGTGCTCAAGGCGTTCGGCCGCGGGCGCGAGGCCTTGGATGCGTTCAGCGAACAGGCCGAGGAGCTCCGGCAGACGGAGATCTTCAAGGCCAAATCGCTGGCCACCTTCTCCCTGGTGGTCACGCTGCTGCCGGAACTCGCGCTGGGGACCGGGCTCATTGTCGGCGTGTATTCCGTGGCCAACGGCTCGCTGACCGTGGGCGCGCTGGTGGCCTTTTTTGCCACCGCCGCCGTGGTGGCAGGCCCGGTGGAGGCAATGGGACCGCTGATGGCCATGACGCTGACCGCCAAAACCGCCATCGACAGACATTACGAGGTGATGGACACGGTGAACACCATCACGGACCCGGCCGAGCCCGTGCGCCTGGCCAAAGTCCGGGGCGATGTCACGTTGCGCGAGGTGCATTTCCGCTATCCGGACACGGTGGCGGGCACGCCGGACGTGCTCAACGGCATCGATCTGGATATCCGGGCCGGGGAAACCATGGCGCTGGTGGGCGTGACCGGCTGCGGCAAGAGCACCCTGCTGCAGCTGGTGCTGCGGCTGTACGAGGTGACGGGCGGCTCGGTGATGATCGACGGCGTCGACCTCCGGGATTTCACGGTGCAGGAACTGCGCACGCACGTCGCCGTCGCCTTCGAGGATACGACGCTGTTTTCCAACTCGGTCCGCGAGAACGTAATGCTGGGCGCGGCCCCGCATCCGGGCAGAAGCGACGAGGAGGTCCTGGCGGAGGCGCTGGATGTGGCGCAGGCGCACTTTGCCTATTCGCTCCCGGAGGGGGTGGACACGCTGATCGGCGAGGAGGGGCTCAGCCTCTCCGGCGGCCAGCGGCAGCGCATTGCCCTGGCCCGCGCCATCGCCGCCAAGCCGGCCGTGTTGGTGCTGGACGATCCGCTCTCCGCACTGGATGTGAACACCGAGGAACTGGTGGAGGGACGCCTGCGCCAGGTGCTGAGCACGACGACGACGCTGATCGTCGCGCACCGGCCCTCCACGGTGGCGATGGCGGACCGCGTGGCGCTGATGGAGCACGGCCGGATCACCGCCGTCGGAACCCATGCGGAACTGCTGGCCGGCAATGCGCACTACCGCTACGTGCTGGCGAGCCTCAGCGAGGAGCCGAAGGACCTGGACAGCGACCTGACCGACGACATTGACCGGCTCGACGACGCCCAGGAGGTCAGCGCATGAGCATGGGAACCGCCGACGAGGACCGGGTCATCCTGACCAAGGCGGACAGCAAGGCCGTGCGGCAGCGCTCGGTGCGGCTGCTGGGCTCGCTGATCCGCCCGGTCCGCGCCCGCTTCATCGCCACCGTGGCTCTGGTGGTCCTCTCGCAGGCCACCCGGGTGGCCGGGCCGCTGCTGATCGCCTTCGGCATCGACCACGCGCTGCCGGCCCTGATCGGGGCCCACAGCGGCCAGAACCCGTGGCCGCTCATCTTCGCCGGCGGCAGCTACCTGCTGGCCGCCGTGGCCACCGGCTGGCTGACCGCGGCCTATGTGACCTCGACGGCGAGGCTGAGCCAGGCGATGCTGCTGGACCTGCGCGTGCGCGTCTTCCGGCACACCCAGCGGCTGAGCCTGGAATTCCACGAAAAATACACCTCCGGGCGCATCATTTCGCGCCAGACCTCTGACCTGGATGCGCTGCGCGAGCTGCTGGATTCGGGCGTCTCCTCGCTGGCCTCCGGATTCATGTTCATGCTCTTTACCGCCATCAGCATCTTCAGCCTGGACTGGATCACCGGGGTGCTGGTCCTGGTGGCCGGCCTGCCGATGTACCTGCTCTCCCGCTGGTACCAAAAGCGCTCGCAGATCGCCTACCGCGCCTCGCGGGTGGTCTCGGCGAAACTGATCGTGCACTTCATCGAGACCATGACCGGCATCCGCGCGGTGAAGGCGTTCCGCCGCGAGGAGGACAACGCCGCCCGCTATGACGAGCTGGCCGAGGACTACCGCAAGGTGACGGTCCGCTCCATCAACCTGAACGGCATTTTCCAGCCCGGGCTGGTGCTGATCGGGAACGTCACCGTGGCTGTGGTGCTGCTGGTGGGCGGGTTCCGAGTGCTCGACGGCGGCATCGCCGTCGGTGCCCTGCTGGCCCTGTTGCTGGCCACCAAGCGGTTCTTCCAGCCGGTGCCCGAGATGGCGATGTTCTACAACTCCTTCCAGTCCGCCCAGGCGGCCCTGGAGAAAGTGTCCGGGCTGCTCGAGGAGGTGCCCACCGTCCGTCCGCCCAAGCATCCGGTGCCGCTGCCGCAGCCGCGCGGCGAGATCGAGTTCCGCGGAGTGGAATTCGCCTACGGCAACGGGCCCGTGGTGCTGCCGAAGATGGATCTGCACATTCCCGCGGGCCAGACGGTCGCCGTCGTCGGCCAGACCGGGGCCGGCAAGTCCACCCTGGCCAAGCTGATTGCGCGCTTCTACGACGTTACCAAGGGCTCGCTGACGCTCGACGGCGTGCAGCTGCGGGACCTCTCCCCCACGGACCTGCGCCGGGCCATTGTGATGGTGACCCAGGAGGCGTTCCTGTTCAGCGGCAATGTGGCGGACAACATCGCGCTGGGCAACCCCTCGGCCTCGCGCGCCGAGGTTGAGGCCGCGGCCCGTGCCGTCGGCGCGCACGCGTTCATCAAGTCCCTGCCGGACGGCTACGACACGGACGTGAACAAGCGCGGCGGACGCGTCTCCGCCGGGCAACGCCAGCTGCTCTCCTTTGCCCGGGCATTCCTGGCCAACCCCGCGGTGCTGATCCTCGACGAAGCCACCTCCTCGCTGGACATCCCGTCCGAGCGGATGGTGCAACAGGGCCTGCACCGGCTGCTGGGCGCGGCCGACGACGGCAATGGCGGAATGACCGCAGGCCGGACGGCGCTCATCATCGCGCACCGGCTCTCCACCGTGGAGATCGCGGACCGGGTGCTGGTGGTGCACGACGGGCGCGTGGTGGAGGATGGGACGCCGGCGGAACTGATCTCCGGCGGCGGCAGGTTCGCGGACCTGCACGGCGCCTGGCAGGACTCCCTCGTCTGACCCAACTGGCCTCCCGTTGTCGACGGAGTGAGCTGTGTGAGCGATTGGAGGTCCGGGCGCCCGAGTCCTGCGCGGGTCGCCGGGACGTCGGCGGAGCCGTCCTAGATATATTGCACACCGACATACGCCAGCGCCGCAATCAATGCCCAGGACAGCATGGCGGCGGCGATGGCCCTGCCACTGGTGCTGATCAAAGACCTGACCTGCACCGACGCACCCAACCCGTACAGTGCCGCGGCTAATAGCAGGTCCTGCGCCGTCCCGGCGGTTGCGAGGGCAGCGGGAGGCAGGACTCCCAGCGTCCGGACTATGATCATCCCCATGAATCCAGCGACGAAGAGCGGGACCAGAGGCGGAAGCTTGACCTTCGTATCTTCGCTATCCCCCGACGCCGTCCGCCGGCGGAGCCGGTAGCGTTCCACGAGGGCCGCTCCGGTAACCATGGGCGCCAGCATGAGCACGCGGGTGAGCTTGATGATCAGAGCCCCGGCCAGGGCGGTCGCTCCCGCTGTCTGCGCTGTCGCCACCACCTGCCCCACATCGTGGACACTGGCCCCTACCCAATGCCCGAACTGGACGGCGTCCAGGCCCAGGATTCCATTGAGTGCAGGCAGCACCCCGATGGCCAGCGTCCCGCAAAGGGTCACGAGGGCAATCGGAACGACGGTCTCGCGGTGGTCTGTTTTGGTGACGCCGCTCATGGCGCCAATCGCGGAGGCTCCGCAGATGGAAAAGCCTGTGGCCAGCAGGATAGGCTGATCGCCCGGAAGCTTGAACGCCTTGCCCAGTGCCAGGGTGCCTATAAAGGTCAGCAGGACAATGCCGATCACTATTCCCAGTGTCTTCCAACCCAGTGCCGCCACATCGATGAGGCTGAGTTTAAGACCAAGCAGGACGATGCCCAGCCGCATGAATTTTTTACCGGCATACACCAGCCCAGGCTGCAGCACGCCCTCAACAGCGGTGCTGATCCACGGCAGGTTGGCCGAAAGTATGCCCAGGATTACCGCCGCCGTAAGGAAGGGCATCACAGGGGCAACCAGGTGGATAAGCCATGCAACGGCGACGGCGGCCGCCGCGGCCGCCAAGCCGGGCAGCCGCTTGCGCAACAGGCCGCCGGAAAGTGGTGCATCCCGCCGTTGCTTTTTGGCGATGGTCATCTCTTGTGTCATTTTCGTCTGCGATCCCACCGGGTCCGGCTCGCGCCGTGAGGATCCGGCCGGATCTCCTTTCTGTCAAGGCAGCAATAATTCCAACGGCGGCTGGGACCTCAGTCCGTTCACACTGGCCGTGCCGGCGCGCTCTCGGGACTGGCGCCGGTGAGCGACTGCACTGCGCTGAGCAATCCGACTGAGATGATGTCCTCCATGCTGCAGCCCCGGGACAGGTCGTTCAGAGGCGCGGCCAGCCCCTGCAGGATGGGGCCAAGGGCAACGGCACCGCCCAGACGCTGAGTGATCTTGTAGCCGATGTTTCCTGCGTCCAGACTGGGAAAAACCAGCACGTTCGCGCGGCCGGCGATGTCCGAGCCGGGCGCTTTCGATGCTCCGATCTCGGGGACAAGGGCCGCGTCAAACTGCAACTCGCCGTCCACCCGAAGCTGTGGGTGGCGCTCACGCAGGATCCCCATCGCGGCCCTGACCTTGTCCACGTGCGGATGGCTTGCGCTGCCCTGGGTGCTGAAGGACAGCATTGCCACTTTCGGGGTCTGGCGGGTCAGGGTTCGGTGCGTGAGGGCAGCCGAGACTGCGATGTCCGCCAGCTGCTCGGCGGAAGGATCCGGCACGACGGCGCAATCGCTGAAGGTCAGCTCTCTTCCGTCGGGTAGCAACATCAGGAAGGAACTGCTCAAGGTGGTGCAGTCCGGAGCAAGCCGAACCACCCGGAGTCCGGCGCGCAGAACCTGGGCTGTGGGGCTGCCGGCTCCAGCAACGCAGGCATCCAGATACCCGGCGCGCAGTGCTGCTGCTGCAATATGGACGGGATCCGACTGGGCCCGTGCTGACCGCTCGGGCGCTGTGGCGTAGGCCTCCCCAATCAGGGAGCTGATGGCGCTGTCCCGGGCCAGCGCGCGTACATCAACGATCGTCTCCTCTGGCAGCAGGCAGCCCACCGTCGCGGCGGTACGCCGGATCTCGGCGCTCCTGCCGAACAGGCGTGGGCTGACAATGCCGTCCGCCAGCAACACGCACGCGGCGCGCACCGCGCGCTGGTCCTCGCCGTCGGCGAATCCCACCACCCGTCCGCGTCCGGCGAGCTCCTGGCGCCAACGGCTGAACATGGCGCTTCCGGCGCGCGGCGCTGCCCGCTCGGCCGGGCTGTCAACAATCGCGGTGCCCATGGCTCCTGCTTTCAATTCGGCCCTGCGGAGATCGTCTCAGCGACGGCCTCCGCAGGGGTACAACAGGATGCGGCGGCTAGGACTGGATGGCCTTTTCGACGTCGTTGAGCATGGCGTCCACTCCGTGCAGCAGCTCGGCGAGCACCTCGGCGTCCGCAACCAGCGGCGGGGAGACCATGATCATTGTTGCGCCGCGGTCGTCCCCGCGCAGCATCACCTTGGTGCGTTTGAAGGCCGCGGGCAGAACCTCACGCAGCACGGTCAGTGATTCGGCATCCGTCAGCTCGCGGCCGCTGTAGCTGTCCGCCATGAGTTCGATCGCGTAGAAGAAGCCGGTACCGCGGACATCCTTGACGCAGCGGTGGGCGTTCTTTAGCGATTGGAGGGCCTCCATGATTTTTGGCCCCTGTTCCCGGACGTTGCCAAGCACGTTCTCATCGCGCATGGCCGTGATATTGGCGACGGCGACGGCGGTGGAGACCGGGTGCCCGCCCCAGGTGGCGCCGTGGGTGAAGACGCCGCCCTTGGAGGAGTTGAACAGCTCCTGGACCAGTTTTTCCCGGACGATCATGCCGCCCAGGGGTGCATAGCCGGAGGTAGAGCCCTTCGCGAAAGTGACCATGTCCGGAACGACGCCGGTGACGCCATAACCGAAGAAGTGGCCCAGCCGGCCGAAGGAACAGATGACCTCGTCGGAAACGAGCAGAATCCCGTACTTATCGCATAACGCGCGCAGCGCCGGCCAGTAGCCTTCCGGCGCCACCAGCGCCCCGCGGCCATTCTGGACTGGCTCTGCGAAGATGGCGGCAATGGTTTCCGGGCCCTCCTCAAGGATCACCTGTTCGATGGCCCGGAAGCAGTCCAGCTCGGTAACCGGTCCGCAGTCGCCGGTGAATCCAAGCGTATTGGGGACGCTGCGGATCCCCGGAAGGAGTTCGCCGAAGGGATCCTTGATCTTGGGCAGCTGGGTGATGGAAAGGGCGCCCATGGTGGTGCCATGGTAGGACATGTCCCGGCTGATGACCTTGGTGCGCTGCGGCTGGCCCTGGCTGCGGTGGTACTGGCGGGCAAATTTCAGCGCGGTCTCCACGGCCTCGGAACCGGAGTTGACGAAGAAGGTGGTGCCAAGGTCACCGGGAGCCAGCTCCGCGATGAGCGTGGCGGCCTCAATGGCCGGCGGATGCGCCGATCCCCAGTTGGAGGCGTAAGCGAGAGTGCTGATCTGGTCGCTGGCCGCCTTGGCGATGTCGGCGCGGCCGTGACCCATATTGACGCAGAAGAGCCCGGCCAGGCCGTCCAGGTAGCGGTCCCCCTCGGTATCGATCAGGTAGCTTCCGTCGCCGCGGACAAAAATGGGGAACTCACTGTCCCACGTGTCCTTGCGTGTGAAGTGGGGTCCGAGGTGTCGGCGTGCCTGGGCCCGTAGTGTGGTGGCGTCCACGACCATCTCCTTATTCGTTGTGAATAGCAATGATTGAAGCCTAGGCGGGACGGCCGGCAGGCATCAGGGCCAAATGTGAGCCAGCCAACAGGTCCAGTTTGGACCCCTCGATCGGATCCTTTCTGGAGCTTCTGGACCCAGCGCTCAGCAGACAAGAATTCCTTATGCTGCGCAGCCCGCTCGGCGGACGTGTTGAGGACACGCTTCAACCCATACGGAGGTACCAAATGAAGATCGGCATCCCGAAGGAAATCAAGAACCACGAATACCGCGTTGCCGTCACTCCGGCCGGAGTCAACGAGCTGGTGGCGCACGGACATGAGGTGTTCATTGAACGCGGCGCCGGCGAGGGCTCATCCATTTCCGATGATGCCTACGCGGTAGCGGGTGCCACCATTCTCCAGACCGCCGGTGAGGTCTGGAACTCCGCCGAGCTGCTGCTCAAGGTCAAGGAGCCGATCGCCGAGGAATACCATTGGATGCGCCCGGACCTGACGATTTTCACCTATCTCCACCTGGCCGCCGATGAGGCCTGCACCAGGGCACTGCTGGACGCCGGGAGCACATCGATTGCGTATGAGACCGTCCAGCTCGAGGACGGTTCGCTGCCGCTGCTGTTCCCGATGAGCGAGGTGGCCGGGCGCTTGGCGCCACTGGTCGGCACACAGTGCCTGATGCGACCCGAAGGCGGGCGCGGCGTGCTGATCGGCGGCGTCTCCGGTGTTGCACCGGCACGCGTTGTCATCATCGGCGCCGGCGTCTCCGGCATGAACGCAGTCGCCGTGGCCGCCGGCCTCTGGGCGGATGTGGTGCTGTTCGACAAGAACGTGGACAAGCTGCGCGCCGCGGACCGGATGTACAAGGGGCGCGTGCGCACGTTGGCGGCAAACCAGCTGGCCATTGAACAGGAAGTCGTCCAGGCCGACCTGGTCATCGGTGCGGTTCTCGTTCCCGGGGCAAGGGCGCCCAAGATCATCTCAAATGAGCTGGTTTCCCGGATGAAGCCGGGGAGTGTGCTGGTTGACATTGCGATCGACCAGGGCGGTTGCTTCGAGGATTCCCATCCGACGACGCACCAGGAGCCCACGTTCCGCGTTCACGATTCGGTTTTCTACTGCGTGGCGAACATGCCGGGCGCGGTGCCCCACACGTCCACATATGCCCTGACCAACGTGACGCTGCCGTATGTGCTCCAGATCGCGGAAAAGGGTGCCCGCCGGGCCGTAGCTGAAAATGCCGCGCTGCGGGCGGGCCTGAGCACGCTCGACGGACGCCTGACCAACGCGGCGGTGGGTGCCGCCCACGGGATCGAGGTCATTGATTCATTGGAAGCGGAAGCGCATCGTTAGAGTGGAGCGAAGTTCCTGGCGGGGGAGTCCACGGACTCCCCCGCCATTTTGGGCTGCCACAGCCCTGCGTTATCGAGGAGGCAATGCGTGCCACGGACAATGATCGAGGTAGATCGCGAATCCAGCGAACCGCTGTACCGGCAGGTCCGGCGCGTTATAGAGCACAGCATCGCCACCGGCATCTTCGATTCGCGCCGCCGGCTCCCCAGCTCCCGGGAGCTGGCGGCCGAACTATCGGTTTCCCGCAACACTATCAACCTGGCCTACCAGGAACTGCTCAACGAGGGCCTGGTGCTCAGCCATGAACGCCGGGGGATTTTCGTGAACCCGGAAATGCTGGCTGCCGCCGAGGCCGAGGTGACGGTGACCGAGCCGGTCATTGACTGGTCCTCCAGGATGCGGCGCTACGCCGACGAGGGCGTGGCGGACGCGGAGAAGCGGGCGGACTGGTACCAGTACCCATACCCGTTCGTCGCCGGCCAGATCGATGTCCACACCTTTCCCACCACCGCGTGGGTCCGGAGTCTCCGTGAAGCCCTCTACCAGCCGCATGCCTTCGCCAGCCTCCAGGACAGCATCGGCGCCGACGATCCGATGCTGATCGAGATGATCAGGCGTGAAATACTAACCGCCCGCGGCATCGAAGCCAAGCCGGCGGAAATCCTGATCACTGTTGGCTCCCAGCAGGGGTTGGACTTGCTTGGCCGGACCCTGCTCGGCCCGCACCAGCGCGTCGGAATCGAGAATCCGGGCTACCTTGATGCCCGGCACATCTTCCTGCGCACCGGTGCCCTGGTCTACGGAATCGATGTGGACCAGGACGGCCTGCGGCCCCCGGATACACTGAGTGGCACGGCGCTGATTTACCTCACGCCCAGCCACCACCACCCCACCAACGTCACACTGAGCATGGAGCGCCGCCGCCGGTTGCTCAAGCTCGCGGCCGCCTCCGGCACCGTCGTCATCGAGGACGATTACGACAGCGAATTCCGTTATGAGGGCAGCCCCAGCCCGGCCCTGAAGGCCCTCGACTCGACCGGCGACGTGCTGTATTTGGGCACGTTCTCCAAATTCCTTTCCCCAGGCCTGAGGCTCGGTTTCCTGGTGGGGCCGGAGGAACTGGTCCGGGAACTGCGGCGGGTGCGGCGGTATCAGGTGCGCCACCCACCGGGGCACACGCAGCGCGCGCTGGCCCTGATGATCGGCAGCGGCGACTACCACCGTGCATTGCGGCACCACCGCCGCCAGATGAAGACCCGCTGGGAAATGCTCAGCCAACTTGCCGTTGAATGCCTGCCGTGGGATCAGGCCCCTTACCCGCCCGGCGGCGTCAGCCTGTGGGTGGAAGGACCCGCGAAACTTGACGCCGTTGAGCTGGTCTCCCGTGCGGAGGAGCGGGGCGTGCTGATTGAGCGCGGCGATATCTACTACATCCAGCCCAGCCCCCCGCGGAACTGCTTCCGGATCGGCTACGGCGCCATTCCGACCCGCTCCATCGCCGAAGGCATGGCGGTACTGGGCCAGGTAGCGCGCAAGCTGCTGGCCGAGGGATAACCTCTCCTCCACTGCACGCTGTTCCAATCGCACGCTGCTTACCTTCGCCGTTGCCTA